>VIKH01000154.1 GCA_008080515.1 Gallionellaceae bacterium
TGGTGAATAATCCGTTCGCCCTGAGCAGCCCGCGTAGCGGGCGTGTCGAAGGGATGAACGCCTGCCAACTGAGGTTTCTAGGATAAATCTGCGTTTCCCTAACTCCCATCCGGCGAGGCAGCGGGTGAGGAAGCCCCGAGCAACACCGTTACCGCTTCCGTGTCCGCGCGTGTTTCCGCCCTGCGGGTTCCGCCGTGGCGAGCGTTTTCCGGCAACACGGCGATATGCACCGGAACGCCGGTTTCAGTTTGCAGGGAAAAACTGGGCACGATCTGCTGCCTGCCCGCAAGGTTCGCGCGCCATTCGCCGCTTTCAAACGGCAAATTTAGCTTGAGCAGGAACATCATGACCGCCTTTTCGTCGTCGGAATAAACGATCAGGTTGATGTCGGATTGCTTGCCCGCCGTGCCGTTTAATACCGACCCGGTCAGATAGGGGTGGAGCGGCTCCAGCAGGCGCATGGCCTGGAGTGCCTGCACGCGGAGCTGCCGCAAAATTTCTGGGTGGCTGTTGCTCTGGTACAGCGAACGAAAGCTGCGCAGGGCTTCGTCCACTTGCTGGTTGCTGGGCAGGTGGTGGGTGTCTTCCGCCCCCATCTGTCTGGCTGCCTTACGTTTGGCGTAGGCGTAATCCGTTATGCCGTCTTCGGCCATCAGCCTGGCGGCGTGGTGCGCCAGATGTTCGCGCATGAGATCGCGCCGTTGTGTGCGGTCCTTGCCCATGATGCTCGAATGAAGTTTTCCCGGTTTCTTTGTATGCCAGCAAACGGGTTTTATGCTATCAGTTTTTCGTGTTGTTGAGTGTCGGGCCAGGCTGCCAGGAACTGCATTGGCGATTCGTTGCCGGGTCGAATGCAGCCGCTACCGGCGGTGGCGCACCCGGCGATTTGTGGCACCGGGCTTTTCGCATATAATCGCGCCACGGTAAATTGATAACACTGCAAATAATGGCCGCAATCCGGATATCCCTGCTGCTTGCCTGCCTCGCTTTCGGGGGCTGCGCTTCCACCAACCAGAACCCGAAAGACCCGCTCGAATCATTCAATCGCGGCGTGTACCGGTTCAACGATACGCTGGACAAGGCGGTGACCAAGCCGGTGGCGCAAGGTTATAACGCCGTGGTGCCGCCGCCGCTGAAGCTGATGGTTTCAAATTTTTTCTCCAACCTCAACGATATAACCGTCGCCATCAATAACTTGTTGCAGTTCAAGATTATTGAAGCCCTTTCCGATGGCGGGCGTGTGGTTGTAAATACCACGGTTGGCATGTTTGGCGTGGCCGATGTCGCCTCGGCGGTGGGGCTGAAAAAACACAATGAAGACTTTGGGCAGACATTGGGACACTGGGGGGTCAACAGCGGGCCTTACCTCGTGCTGCCATTCTTCGGGTCCAGCTCCGTCCGCGATGGCGCCGGGCTGGTTGCTGACGGCAGCACGAACGCGCTGCGGATGATAGATCCGGTGGATGAGCGTAACCAGATTATCGCTGCGGGTGTGGTGGACAAGCGCGCCATCCTGCTGAACAAGGAAGAAGTGCTCGATACCGCCGCGCTCGACCGCTACGCTTTTATCCGCGATGCGTATTTGCAGCGTCGCCAGAGCCTGGTTTACGACGGCGATCCTCCGCGCGAAAA
Organism: Gallionellaceae bacterium; assembly: GCA_008080515.1. Classification (GTDB taxonomy): domain Bacteria; phylum Pseudomonadota; class Gammaproteobacteria; order Burkholderiales; family Gallionellaceae; genus VIKH01. The sequence continues at coordinate 1,633 of VIKH01000154.1, forward strand.
ATTCGAGGACGAGGAAAGCAGCTCCGAGCCGGATAAATCGTCGTCGGGCGACAACGCGGGAAATGCGCAATCAGCCGGTACCGAAGCCGCACCGCTTGCGGTACCTGCCATTCTGGCTGGCGCTGAACCAATCGAACCCCAGCTGTTGCCCGTCCGCCGAGTTTGGTTGACGCGGCAGGAAACTTCCCGTTAACCCGCCTCCCCCTTGTAGAGCTTCAATAGTTCCAGCACCCCGGACGCTTTATCCAGCGTTTCCTGGAATTCGGCGGATACATTGGAATCCGCCACGATGCCCCCCCCCGCCCAGAAGCGTATTTCACCTTCCGAGTAAACCAGCGTGCGGATGGCGATGTTGCTGTCCATGTTGCCGTCGTGCCCGACATAGCCGATGCTTCCGCAATATATGCCGCGCCGGTGCGGTTCGAGCTGTTCGATGATCTGCATGGCGCGCAACTTGGGGGCGCCGGTGACCGATCCGCCCGGGAAGCAGTTGCGCAACAGCGCCAGCGCCTCCTGCCCCGGTGCAAGCCGTCCGGTGATGGTGCTGGTCAGATGGTGTACTTGGGCGAAGCTTTCCACCTCGAACAGTTTATGCGCTTGCACCGAGCCTGGCGCGCAGCTCTTGCTCAAGTCGTTGCGCAGCAAATCCACGATCATCAGGTTTTCCGCCCGGTCTTTGCTGCTGCCTTGCAGCTCGCGGGCTGCCCCGGCGTCGAGCCGCGCATCCGCCATGCGCGGGCGCGTGCCCTTGATCGGTCTGGTTTCCACCGCGCCTTCGCTGACGCGCAGAAATCGTTCCGGCGAGGCACAAAGAATTTGCGCGTGCGGCAGGTTGAGAAAGGCAGAGCAGGGCGCGGGGCTGAGCTGACGCAGCTTTAAGTAGGGTTGGAGCGCGTCACCGGATGCGCGCGCGGCATAGCGTTGCGCCAGGTTCACCTGATAGCAGTCGCCAGCGCGCAAGTAGTCCTGTATCCGCACAAACGCCGCCTCATATCCGGCGCGGGTGAAGTTGGATGCGGCGGGGCGCGCGCGGTCTGCACCGCGCGTTGCCGCGAGACCAGATAGGCGGTTTTCAACCGGTGATCGAGCACAACCGCCCAGTCATAGATACCGGCCATCATGTCCGGTAAATGTTCGGCATCCTGCGCCTGTTCTGGCAGATGCATCAGGCGGCGCGCGAGATCGTAGCTCCAGTAGCCCAGGGCGCCACCGCAAAACGGGATGTCGGGCGCTGGCCCGCAAGGCTCACCCAACTGTTCGCGCAGCAGGTCGAATGGGTCTTCTGTCGAGAGCTTCGTTCCGCCAGCATCGCTGATTTCTGTAATAGCGCCTCGTGTGACCAGTGTCGCCATTGGCTGCGCGCAAACGATATCGTAGCGCCCCATCCCCGCGCTATCCAGCCACATCGCCCACGGCAGGTCGGCGATGGCGGCGTAATAGCCGGTGGCGTCGGCAAGATAAGGGACGGATTCTTTGTAGAGCATCGCTGCGCGCTTTGGTTGCTGCTGGTTGAGGTTGGATGCCGGAATACTAGATATCCAGCTTAACATCAAGGCGCGGATTTATGCGCCTGCTGATCGGGTGTAATGGCGGGAGGCTGGCGACAGCCTGCTTGCGCTCTTGCCGGATTGTTCGGGGCAAATTTCAAAGAGGAGGATATATATCTATCTATATATATATAGGCCATCAAAACACTTTTAGTTTTTTTATAAAACTGGTAATTTTCACCAACTATATTTAACGGCAAAATTACCCATGAATTCCCAAGTGGCTTGCCAGATATGCGGTTCCATTGATACCAGCGAGATTCATTCTGGGACGTTTGCCGAGTGGGTGTTGAACATGGCTGGCTATCAGCCATGCGAATGCAAGAGTTGCGGGTTCAAGTGGGAACAACTGTTGCCCCTGCAAGTTTTTTTTAATCTGGCCTATGTCATTCTTGCTGTAGAGATTGGATTCCTGTTGTGGAAGTATCTGGCTTGATTTGATTTTCTGTTTCTCTGGCCGACTGTCAAGTCGGCTCGTGTTGTTATCCCCTTCCCCGGTCGCTGGCACGGTTTTCACTTCGTGCCGTATAATCGCGCCCGTTACCCTATCCGCTGGTTTCGGTACGATCGCACGATAACTGCTTTGGCTGTTCTGCAAGTCCGAATATTTCCCGCGAATATCGTCGTTCAACTTTTTTGATGGATGGCTCGCCCCATGAAAAATCGCATCTCGAGGTTTTCCGGCACAACATTCTTGCTGGCGGTTTTGTTGAGTTTGCCAGCATTGTCCGGTAACGCCCTGGCTTCCGGTACGTCCACCGCAGACTTGATGGTGCTCGCCGAGAGGGGCAGTTCCCTCGCTCAAAGAACCCTGGGCGAACGCTTTGCCACAGGCACAAAGGGTGCCACAAAAGACATGGGCCAGGCCATCTACTGGTGGAAAATGGCTGCCGATAACGGGGATCCCATGGCGCAATTCAACCTCGGGATGGCTTATTTGCACGGTGCTGGCACACCGCAGGATCGGGTGAGGGCGCACATGTGGCTCAGCCTGGCCGCAGCAACCGGCAAAATGACGGTTTCCGGGCAGCACAGCAAGAAAATAGCCGAGAGCGAAAGAGAAGCGATGGAAGCCGACATGGTGCCCGGGCAGATCGAGGAGTCGCTAGCGCTGGCGCAGGCCTGGCTGGCGCAGCACAAATGACTTATTTCAGGATGGTGGAGATGTTTATATGATCGTCGGGGATCGCGTTGAACTGAACCTGTTCACCACTCTGAAATGTAATCTGGCTTGCACCTACTGTACCGAAGCGGATGGGGGTTCCCTGGGCACCCAGGGCGATGTCACCTATTCGATCAATGACCTGAAAACATTTGTAAACACGCACGCCCACAAAAAAGAGGTGGTCGTCACTTTTTACGGCGGTGAACCCACGCTCAACCCCGGCTTCATAGATGAAGTCATCGAGGCCCTGCCGCTGGCCAGGTTCCAGTTGCAAACCAACGGCACCTTGATGGACAACGTATCGAGGGAGGCGCTGGGCAAGTTTTCCAACATTCTGATTTCGGTGGATGGCGGGGAACTGGCCACGGACATTTATCGGGGAGATGGCGTGTACCGGCAGGTCACCGAAGCCATCGAATCCATCCGCCCAATGGTAGATGGAACCATCACCGCGCGCATGACCTGGAGCGGCAGCAATATTGATGTCGGCGACTTCCTCGAGCTGGTTTCCACGTTCGATTACGTCTACTGGCAGTTCGTGCAGGCGCAGGGGTTTTATTCCCCCGAGCAGGTGAAACAGAAAAAAGCGGTGCTGGAAGAACTGGTGAATCTGTTCTTCATGTCAGAAAAATTCATCCCGCTGATTCCGCTGATGGGCATCGTGCGCAACAAATTGTTTCCCCACCGTGCGCTGGAGACGGTCAACGGGGAAACCCAGTGCCGCGCGGCCACGCACCTGCTGAACATCACGCCGGATGGAAGCATCTACCCGTGCCCCGATCTGACCCATGACCAGAGCCTGCGCTGCGGCGACATCACCACCAACACGCTCGGCGAGAACATGATGAAAAGCACCGATGACATGCCGTGCCGTAAGTGCGAAGCTTTCAGCTATTGCCGCCAGAACTGCCTGAAAAACCTGCACGTGGCCTATACCCAAAAAAATATCCTGTTTCGCACCAATATCACCGAACCCATCTGCGATCTGGTCAGATATCTCGGCAGGGCGGTAGACAAGCACGATCTGGAGGCCTGGTACGCCCGCCAGTCGCCATCGGTGAAACGGGACATCTTGCAGTGCCCGATTTACGAGTATGTGGAGGTCATGCCGTAAGAGTTGATCCTGAAAAACTTACTTGGCCACAGAGCACACAGAGATCACAGAGGGAAAGCAATAAGGGAAAGCAATAAGTTACTGGCAAACCGCATTTCACCCAAAGGGTGAAGGTGCGCCAAGTGGTGATTGCCGCAGTTTCTCTGTGTGCTCTGTGTTCTGAATTGCGGTTTTAAGGTTTATTGGAAGCGGCAGCCCGCACGAGCGTCCTCGGCAAGGGCGCGGATGCTTCCCGTGCCTCCTTGCCGGTCTGCATTCATCTGCGGTCAGAACCAGTTTGAAGTTCAACTGGTTTCCTCCATTGGTTCAGCAGCCACCTCGCCCACTCGGTCACCTCGCTCGCCGTCATGCCGATACCAACCCCGTTTTCCGCCAGTGCATCGCCTGCCGCACCGTGCAGATGCACCGCAAGCCGCAGCGCCCGATCGGATTCCAGCCCCTGCGCGATGAGGGCGGCGATCATGCCGGCCAGCACGTCACCCATGCCGGGCGCGCCCATGCCGGGATTGCCGGTTTGGTTGAGATAAGTTTTTCCGTCGCGGGTGACGCACACGCTGCCCGCCCCCTTCAGCACCACGGAGCAGCGCAGATTTTCCGCGAGCTGCTGCGCGGCGCCAATGCGCTCGGCCTGCACCTCCGCAGCGCCGATGCCGAGCAGGCGCGCGGCTTCGCCGGGGTGCGGCGTGAGGATGGAGGGTGCCGCTCGCGCCCGCAGATCGTCCCGCAAATCGTCGTGGCGCGCGAGCAGGTTCAGCGCATCGGCATCCACCACCAGCGGCACTTTCAGCCTCAGCGCATCGCACAGGATTTTTTGCGCGGCAAGCGATGTCCCCATGCCGCAACCGATGACAAGCACGTTGCGGGCTTTCTCTTTCGTCGGGTGGGGGTGGGCGTGAGGGAGTGCTTGTAGCGCCGTCTGCGCGTCGTGCAGCATCAGTTCCGGCTGCAATAAATCCATCGCCGGGGCATTGTCCGCCAGCAGGCCGACACGCACGCAGCCCGCACCCAGCTTGAGCGCAGCGCGGGCGGCCAGCAATGCCGCCCCGACCATGCCGCCCGCCCCGCCGATGACGGTGACCGCGCCAAACTTTCCCTTGTGGCTGTCGTGCGGGCGTGGCTTGAGGAAGGAGGCAACCTGTTTCCGGGTAAGGGTGGTGGGGCGCTCGCTCATGTTCGCAATCCTGGCTCGATGTATGCGCATAGTATAATCGCGCACCGTAATTTCAACGCATTGTCATGGTCATGCCCGTGTTCCGAGTTTCTGTCGGCAAAGCCGCTCTCTCCTTCTTCCGCCTCGACAAGCTGCGTGCCGCCCTCCAGGCTGCGGCACCGGATGTTTCACTCGCGGATGCGCGCCACTGGTATTTTGCGGAGCTGGCCGCGCCGCTGGCGAAAGACGAAGCCGCATTGCTGGATCGCATACTCGGTCTGGATGGCGCGGCGGGCGAACCCGGACGCCACGGGGTGCCCGGAACCTCCGGTTCCACCCTCGTGCAGCCCCTGCTGGTGGTGCCGCGCCTTGGCACCATTTCGCCGTGGTCATCCAAGGCCACCGACATCGCGCAACACTGCGCATTGCCGACGATTTCTCGCATCGAGCGTGGCGTGGCGTATTACTTCAAGACGGCAACCGGCAGAAAACTGGCGGCGGCAGAGCTGCAAGCGATCCTGCCGCTGCTGCACGACCGCATGACGGAATCGGTTCTGCACGACCTGGACGGGGCGGCGGAAAAAATCTTTCAGCACGGCGTGCCGCAGCCGCTTTCCACCGTGGATATTCTGGGCGGCGGATGCACGGCGCTGGAAGCGGCCAACCGCGACATGGGGCTGGCGCTTTCCGCCGACGAAATCGCGTATCTGGTGGAAAATTTCCGCAAGCTGG
>VIKH01000017.1 GCA_008080515.1 Gallionellaceae bacterium
TTCACATTTCGACAAGCTCAATGCGAACGGATTCTTGGATAAAGCGTGCCGAATCTATAATGTGTGCTTTTGCTGGCAGGCCCACCGGAAAAAAGCCTGAGCATCGATGCAACTATTCATTGGCATAATAATTAGCGGGGAATAATCATGTCCAGGTTGCTTGAAATCAACACCCCACTCGGCAAGGATAATGTCCTGCTGCGGCATTTGTCCGGGCGCGAGGAGTTGGGCCGCCTACCGGAATATCATCTTTCGCTGGTGGCGAAGCGCGGGGATGTCAAGGCTTCGGAGATGCTGGGCAAGAACATCACCATCGTTATCGAGCTGCATGGCGGTGCTCAATACCGCTACCTCAATGGCTACATCACACGCTTTGCCGATGCGGGGCAGACCACGGAAAGCTATTTCCAGGAAGGCGGCAAAGGAAGGGCGTATCTCTACGAGGCCACGCTGCACACTTCCCTGTGGTTCCTCACGCGCACGGCCAATTGCCGCATCTTCCAGGAAAAGAAAGTGCCGGAGATTATCGAAGAGGTGATCAAAGCCTATCCATTTGCGCATTTCGACAAGAGCAAACTCAAGGCTGCTTATCCCAAGTGGGAGTATTGTTGCCAGTACCGCGAGACAGATTTCAACTTCATCAGCCGCCTGATGGAACAGGAAGGCATCTATTATTATTTCGATCATCTGGATGGCAAGCACACGATGATATTGTGCGATGAGCCGAGCGCGCACACCCACAAGCCCAAGTACGAGCAGATTCCCTTTCTAGAGTCGGGCGGCGGAGTGGTGACGGAAAAGGAGCACCTGAGCGACTGGCACATCACGAATGAAATCCAGCCGGGGCGCTACGCCCTCAATGACTTTAATTTCAAAACCCCCAAGGTGGATATGTCTGCCAAAGCAGCCAGGGCAGAGTCGCATGATCTGAATAATTTCGAGTATTTCGATTATCCCGGCGAGTACGATATAACGGCTGAAGGCACGCATTACGTCAACATCCGCCTGGAAGAACTGCATGGCCAATACGAAATCGTAGCCGCAGGCGGCGAGGTGCGCGGCATCCAGCCGGGGTACACCTTCAAGCTGGTGGATCATCCGCGCGCCGTAATGAACAAGGAATATCTGGTTATCGGCGCCAGCTACAGCATCACCAACAACAGCATGGGATCGGGCGGAGGAGAAGGGGCGGATTTCCATTGCAGCTTCCAGGCCATTTCGTCCAGAACCCAGTTCCGCCCGCCACGCCACACCCCCAAGCCCATCGTGCAGGGGCCGCAGACCGCTTTTGTCGTCGGTCCTTCCGGAGAGGAGATTTTTACCGATGAATACGGGCGGGTGAAAGTGCAGTTTCACTGGGATCGCTACAACAATGCGGATGAAAAAAGCTCGTGCTGGGTGCGCGTATCCCAGCCCTGGGCGGGCAAGGAATGGGGTGCAATGCACATCCCGCGCGTGGGGCAGGAAGTGATCGTCGAATTTCTCGAAGGCGACCCGGATTGGCCGCTCATCACCGGTCGCGTGTACAACAAGGAAACCATGCCGCCCTGGAAGCTGCCGGATAACAAAACCCAATCCGGCATCAAGACCCGCACCTACAAGGGCGGCAATTCCAATTTCAACGAACTGCGCTTCGAGGACAAGAAAGGCTCGGAGCACATCTTCATGCATGCGGAAAAAGACCAGGAATTGCGCACCAAGCACGACCGCATCGAATGGGTGGGCAACGAAAGCCACCTGACGGTGAAAAAGAGCTTGTATGAGAAAGTGGACGGCGACCACCACTACACCCTCAAGGGCGATGACAACGCCGACGTGGGCGGTTCAGTTTCCCTGAAGGTAAAGCAGGATTGGCAGTCCAAAACCGGCGGTAAAATTGCTGCCGATGCGGGAAAAGAAATACACCTCAAGGCCGGGATGAATGCTGTGACTGAGGCGGGAACCAATGTTGCTGTCAAGGCGGGCACGGAAGCCGTCGTCAAGGCCGGAACAAACATTACGCTCAAGGCAGGCATGAATGTCACCATCGAAGCGGGTGTCCAACTCTCCCTGAAAGTGGGGGGAAATTTCATCACCATCAACCCTGCTGGCGTATTCATCAAGGGCACGATGGTCATGATCAATTCCGGCGGCTCGGCAGGCTCGGCGGGCTCTCCTGCCAAAGGCTCGGGCGTCAAGCCAGAGAACCCAAAACCGCCAAAAGAGTCCATAAATTCCAAGGGCGGTGGTGCAACCAAGCAGCAGAAGCCCAAGAAACCGGTGAAATACTCCCCGCAGGCAACGTCGTTAAAGCTGGCGGCGAAATCCGGTACGCCATTCTGCGCAAAGTGCGAGGCGTCGAAGCTGGCGCGCGGCGGCAGGTGAGCGTGTGTTTACCCAAAATAATCCATTATTGATTCGGCACGCATTATCCAAGAATCCGTTCGCATTGAGCTTGTCGAAATGTGAATTGATTCGTGTGCTTCGACAGGCTCAGCACGAACGGCAATCAAGTTCAAACTGTGCCGGATCAATAGGCGAAATATCCACTCCCTCTAGCAGGGGGTTAGGGTGAAGCTCGCGCAGCGATTCATTCGCCCCCTCTCCCTCCGGGGGAGGGTTAGGGTGGGGGTAGAACGCAATCGTTCCTCTGTTCCGTTCCAGGCTTGGCATTAGCCTCGCAAGCAGGAATGACAGAAGAATGCCGCGAATTATTTGAGGCCAACAAAGTAAATGGCAAAAATTGAAGAACTGATTTGGCCGGACGATGACTCCATTGCCTTTGCGGTGCTGGATGGCGCAAGCATCACCAATCTGCTCGACAAGCTATACGACGAAGCAGGCCCGGACTTCGAGTGCCTCTACGCGGGCGATCTGGAGCCGGATATCGCCGAGGTTGCGCCTTACCTTGCCAGGCTGGAGCCGGAAAACGCGTTCAGCAAATGGGCGCTTTCCGGCTGGGGCGAGCATTGGGGCATCTATGCGGTCGTTCCCGCCGAAATGGAGTTGCCCGAGGTGCGCCGCCATTTTCGCAAGCTCAATATGGTTTATGGACCGGATAGTAAACCACTCTATTTTCGCTGGTACGACCCGCGCGTGCTGCGCATCGTGCTGCCCACCTGCAATCGCGAGCAGCTTGAGGAAATATTCGGCCCGGTGAAAAAATTTATCCTGGAAGGGGAAACGCCGGAACAGGTAGTTGCCTTCTCGTTGGCCAATGGCGAGTTGGTGCACGAGCGCATCAGCTTGAAAGTGTAGGGGTTACCCTCAGAGCTTATTCGAGCCCGTCGCAGTCCAGGAAAACAGCAACGCGGCTATATGATTTGCTGGCGGCGTGAACCGTTCTAAGGATCAAGGGAGCTTGCAGTTGCCCCCCTTGATCTCTAGGTATTTGCAGGCACCACGAGAGTAATCGAGTGAAAATAACCAAAAATGCTTTTGAGATAATAAGCCGCGAGACGTTTGTGGCTTACTTCTTTTCCCATCTTGCCAAGCAAGGTCACCATGTGGCTGAGGAATGTTGGAGTGATGAGGTGCGAGATGAAGTTTGGAAAATTGCGCAAGGTGGAAGAGGCTATGGAATTACAACTATTGGTGCGTTGTTGCCATTTGTACAAATTCACTGGGAGTTTGGTATTGATTGCCTCGAAGGTATTGTCGCCTTTAAGAGTATTGCAGAAGATTTGGCGCTTGGTGAACTTGAGAAAGCGGAAAAACTATGGCAGGTTCGCTGTGCGATTTTTCATGCACTGAATGATGGGTGAACCTGAGGTTGGCTATGTTTGGTGACAAAATTAAATCTTTATTAAAATCAGCTACCGATATTGCAAAGCAGAAGGCCGTTGAAATCGCTAAAGGAGTTGCTGATAGCTCCTTACTTAGTACAGGCGCGGTATATGCAGCAAAGGCGCTTGGGGGGCCAGTGGTGGGTGGTTTGGCGATTGCTGCAAAGGCTGGCTATGACTATGCCTTAAAAGGCAGTGACTATAAATCCGATGATCCTTACCTTACTCAGGACTTAAAGAGTGCGGCAATAATAAATTGTAAGGGTGATGTTAGGGCAGAAAAGTGGCGTCGGCGGAAAGTGAGGGAGCAGCTAATTGCGCAGGGAAAGAGCAGTGGCGATCCAAAGAAAAAAGAAGCAGCAGAGCGCTTGGAGCGCGATATGGTAGCTGTCGAGCGTGCGCGCCTGAGCAGCCATGTATATGACATCAATGACCCCAAAAAACAACCGCCTCCTGAACCACCAGTTGGGTTTCTGGAGCCCTCTCCCGAGGAGTTGAGTAAACTAGGATTAACAAAAGATGCCCTTTCTCCGAAGGGTAGCGATTTTCGTGCTCAGGTTTATAAAGTTGACCCAGAAGTTAATGAGGTTCCTCCGGAATATATTGTGGCCTATCGGGGTACAGTAACCGGTAATGACTGGAAAGAAAATGCAAAGCAAGGCATCGGAATGGAGTCGGACTCATACAATCGAGCAATGAATATTGCTTCAAAAATGCGGAAGGCAACAAAGAAATTAGGCCAATCATTTGAAACTACAGGGCACTCATTGGGTGGTGGGCTGGCATCGTCTGCAGCCGTTGTGACGGGGGCTCGTGCTACAACATTTAATTCAGCTGGTTTACATGATAATACTACGGCTAGCTATGGCAATCCGTTGGATCGTGAAGCTGCAAAGAAAACTGTGAATGCTTATCGGATAGAGGGTGCAGAAAAAACAGAAATACTGACTTCGGTACAGAAGCTGCCGCTAGTACCAGATGCGATCGGGGAACCACGCTCTGTGCGCCCTCCTGACGAAGGTGCGAGCCGCCTTAGCCTGCATGGGATGGACACAATGATTGATGGTATAGAGCAGCAGAAAATACAAGATCAGGCTACTTTGAATCCAAACTAGATTACTAAATGGCTAAGCTATGAGGCGCACTACAAGTATATTTTTTCTTATTTCAGTTTTTTTGGCGGGAATATTTTTATGGGGAAATAAAGCAATGGCACATGCTGATTTTAATCCGGATAATCCAAAGAACGTATTCAAGAATGACTCAAAATTAATTGAGCTAGGCAATGCCATATTGTCAGAAGATTTGGGCCGCATTAAGTTGCTGATTAATCAGAATCATGAGTTATTGAATGGAATCGGTCTGTATCAGATAACGCCACTAATGTTTGCAACATTGAATCAGCGGCCACGAGCAATTGATTTGTTGATTCGGTTAGGGGCGGACCCATTTCAAGTAACGTCAGAAGAAGCGAATTTAGGCTCACCCATCAGCTTCGCATTGCGTGCTACAAAAGGAGCAGATTTGTTGACAGTTATGTTGAAAGCAGGAGCTTCGATCGAGGGGGGGCGAGATGGCTTGGAAGAACCCCTTTTATTTTCTGCAATAATGTTGCCTCGTGACCAGAGGTTAAAACAGTTAATCGCTGCGGGAGCAAATCTTAATATTGCTGATTCTGTCGGAGCAACAGCAGTTATAAATGCAGTAGACAGTTTCCAGTATGAAAAGGCTGAACTATTATTGCAACACGGAGCTAACCCTTTTTTGGGGCGAGATAACATACTTGTCTCACTAATTGAGGATCATAATAAATGGGCGACAGGTACCCCAAATGATCTTGGGCGTAGGCGTTTGATAGCGAGATTACGAGAGATGGGCATGACAGAAGAGACGGTTATGCAACCTGCTCCAACACGCGAGCAGTTGAGAAGCAAGAAGTGACGATTACTGCACTGATGGCTTGTAACCCAATCTTCCCCCTGCAAGGGGGTTGGTACATTTCAATGAAAATCCTGGCGTTATAAAATCCTTGGCTCCTGCGGAGAAAACCTGTCATAATAGCCGCATAATATGCGGAGAATATGATGTATGTTTGGGAGCGCTCCAGGTGGCCGAACTGGCGTTTTGATGCCATCGCTCTTGCTGCGCCACTAGCCGGCATCCACCAGGCGCAGGGGAGACTGTTGGGGAGGATGGATGGGCTGGGTTTTCCATTGCGCGACCAGGCGACTCTGGGTGTGCTGACCGAGGATGTGCTCAAAACCAGCGAGATTGAGGGTGAGCATCTGAATCGAGATTCCGTGTGCTCTTCCATCGCGCGGCGCTTGGGCGTGGACATTGGTGCATTGGCGCCCGTGGACCGCTATGTGGATGGCGTGGTGGAAATGGTGCTGGATGCGACAATGGGCTTTGAAAAGCCGCTGACCCGCAAGCGTCTGTTTGGCTGGCATGCTGCGCTGTTTCCAACGGGATACAGCGGCTTGTCAAAGATACGAGTGGGCAGATGGCGCGATGACCGGGGCGGTCCGATGCAGGTGGTGTCGGGCCCGGTTGGGCGCCAGAACATCCATTATGAGGCGCCGCCTGCCAGCCGTTTGAGCGCCGAAATGACGAACTTTCTGGACTGGTTCAATGCCAGCCAAGATGATCTGGATCCCGTGCTGAAAGCGGGCCTTGCCCATTTGTGGTTTGTGACCATCCACCCGTTTGATGACGGGAATGGCCGTATCGCGCGGGCAATTGGGGACATGGCCCTTGCAAGATCGGAACGGACGCCGCAGCGTTTCTACAGTTTGTCCGCGCAGATTCAGCGCGAACGCAAGCAGTATTACGATACGCTTGAAAGCGCGCAGAAAGGCGACCTTGACGTGACCGGATGGCTGGCGTGGTTTCTCGGGTGTCTGGGACGTGCCATCGAGGGCGCCGAAGACGCCCTGGGCTCGGTGTTGGGTAAGGCGCGGTTCTGGGAGCGCCATGTCGGCATGCCGTTCAACGAGCGGCAAATCAAGTTGATGAACAAGTTGCTGGATGGCTTCGAGGGAAAGCTCACCAGCACGAAATGGGCCGCAATCGCCAAGTGCTCGCCGGATACTGCGCTGCGTGACATCAATGATCTTGTCGCGCGCGGTGTGCTGAAAAAGGCCGACTCAGGCGGGCGCAGCACGAGCTATGAGTTGTCAGGGATGATTTGACTGTGGAAATAACCCCCGAACAAATCGAGTCCTTTGATGCCGATGTCAGGCAGCATTTCTTTGCGCGCCTGCTGGCCCAACTCGCACCCATGCCTGACACCACTGCCGAATACCGGCAGCAGTTTGCGGAAAAGGCGGTGGCGCTGGCCGAGGGGCTGGGCATGAGCCGGGCGAGCGCTATCGGCGGGTTCGTGCTGTTGCTTGCGCGCCTGGGCGCGCCTTTCAACAATCACGCCGAGATACGGCGGGTGTTGTCGGATGCACGGATTGACGCGAATTTGCGCGTTTCTTTTTTGCCCAATCTGGTGAGCGCTAGGGGCTGGGAGGAAATAAAGAAAGGCGCGGCGGAAATTGCGCAGGCAACAATTGATGAGGCCAAGGAGTTTGGCGAGGGCCTCATTGCTGCGGTCGAGGGCGGCCAGTACGAGGTGGGGGAGATGGGCGGGCTGACTGCCGATGCTGCTCTGGTCACAATGCGAGTTTGTGAGCAGCACGATGCCCGGATTATTTTTCGTCCCACCGATGATCTGGCGCCCGATTTGCTGGAAGATGGCTGCCATCCCAAACCGGGCAACATCAAGCTGAGGTCGGTCAACGAGGTGGATGTGCTGCTCGGCGCACGAGAGGCGGATCTCGGCAAGATATGGTTTCCGAAGAACATGAAAGCGAAGGCCGAAGTGGCAAAGCTGTATGCCGAGCTGAGACAAACTAATCCCGCTCAGGCGCAGAAATTGGCTAACCGCTACAAGTTGCGCATGGAAGAGCTGGGCAAATATTCGGGGTGGATGCAGCGCATGGTGGAAGGCGGCGGTATTTTGCTCGATGAGCGCGGGATTTTGCTGAACGCGCAAACCGGCAATGCTTACACCTGGGAGCCGGATGTATTCTATATTCTGGGGCCGGATGGTAATTCGGTGAACGATGAGCGCCTGCACCATGCCGTTTTGGCCGAGCTGCGCAAGCCGCCGCTCAGCTTCCATCACGGTGATTTGATGCATTGGGATGTCAGCGACAACGCGGAATGCGCGCGCTACAAACAGGAGGTTGTCAGCAAGCATGAGGCAAAAGGAGGGCTGGAGGTGTTCAGCAGCGAAGGCGCCATGAGGACGGTTGTTCCGGCAACAGAGGATGAGGGCTACTGATGAACCCAGATAATCTATTAGCACAAAGCTGTGTCATTCCGGCAAAGGCCGGAATCCAGCAAGAAAAGAGGCTACGCGAAGCCGACAAAGCCGTGATGTTGGCCCGCATTCGCGGGAGATTATTTCTCAACTGGATTCCGGCCTTCGCCGGAATGACGGATTAATGGATTATCTGGGATGAGCACAACCACCGCGCCAACATTCACGGCTGAATACCGCAGGCAGTTGCTCGACCGTTATTTCGAGTGCCAAGCGGGGCTAGAGAGCGGTGCGCTTGAGCCAGAGGCGATGGTGGCGTCGGGCAGGATGGTGCAGATCGCGCGCCTGCGCGCGCTCAATGATTATTACACCGATGGCTTGCCGCGACTGCCGCTTTCCCGTTGCCCGCTATGCAATGCCGAGCAGCGGCTTTCCTTCGACCCTTTCGGGGTTGATGGGTTGTGGTGGAGCAATGACGAGCCCGCTCGTCCCGCCGAGGAAGAGGGCTTTTGCCCGCACTGGCTGGCTCAAACCGGGGCGCTCTATTTCGGGCAGCCGTTGCCCAAGAGCCCGCTGCTGGTTTGCCCCGGCCCGGCGGCACCTTATGTCATCGCCCCCTTGCTCGGCTCGGATGAGGTTTGCGCGGTGATGTCTTCCTGGCCGGTCGGCCCGCACCGGGTTTTTATCATTGAATATTTCGAACCCAAGCCAAATTTCAACCGCCCTCTATGTGATGTCTGGCCGACCAATATCCGCTCGCCGGGGGTGGGCCGCGCACCCTTGGCGGCGGCAGAAATATTGAGCGATTTCGGTGTGCAGGATTTTGATTTCAACCTCACCCCATGGATCACCAGCCAGAAGTTGTTTTGGATTGCGCCGGATGACCCGAGCTGCACCTTGCGCAAAGGACTGGACGAATGCCCTTATCTGAAATTCGCTGGGAGTCATGAGATGCAGTGCCTGCAAGGTGGCGAGATTTGGACTTCAGCCACGTAGTTGATTCAGATATACGGAAGCATGGAGGGTAAACGATGGCGATGAACGTGTGTCACGGTGCGATGCTGAAATGCAGTTTCGGCATGGCGCCCAGCAGCATGGTGGTGTTGCCGAAAAACATGGTGATGACTAGCAATGTTCCGGCGGCGAATATCATGGATCATATCCCGATGGTGAATATCATGCCGTTCGGGATGTGCCAGAGCTTGGCCAATCCGATGGTGGCTGCTGCCACAGCCGCCGCGATGGGGGCGCTGACGCCCATGCCTTGCATTCCGAACACGCCTGCGCCTTGGGTGCCGGGCGCGCCCACGGTGCTGCTTGCCAATATGCCCGCCTTGAACAATACCTCGAAGCTGATGTGCATGTGGGCCGGGGTGATTGAAGTGGTTTCACCCGGTCAAACGACCCATATAATTCCTTGATCGGGCGGTGAGGTGCGAAAAGAAATTGGGTTGTTTGAGAAAAGGGAGAGGCGGGTGGCTATACGGCTTTGTGCCATCAACGGGTAGTTTTCGGAATCATTTTTTCTTGAGCTTGCGTATCTGCTCATCATAAGCGCGACGGAAATCCCGCTCGAAAATCTGTCCCACATCATCTGCCATGGTAGTTTCTGTTTTTTTGTAGTTCTCTATGTAAGTTTCCCAAAGGCTCGCCTTGCGGTTCAGGACGATTTTTTTTCCGGATTTGTCAAATTCGGCTTCGATAAGCTGGGGGTTGAAACGGCGGATTGAGCCTTCTACCGCGGCGCGCAATCCGGCTGCTGTCCCCAGTTCGTGGTAAACCAAGTCTTCACAGGCACCGGCAATGGATTGCATGGGCGAGAGATAGGCATTGGAGTTTAATTTTTTTTTGTCAAGCAGAAATTGCAGAACATTATTTATGTCCGGCATCAGCTTGAGCGGGTTGTTATCGCGGGATGCCACCATGGTTCTGTCTTCCGCGCCGAGCTCTCCTTTCATCATGGACCGGGAAGCGAGTAGGGACGTGATCCCCTCGATTGCCGTACGCACGATGAGTCCGGCTGATTCCATGTAGGCGACAGCCTCTTCGGGATGGATGCTTTGTTTGCCCAAACCGACTGCGCTCCGAAAGGCGTTTACTATCATATCTATTTGTTCCTGCTCGCTGGCTTTGCTCGTTCTGGAATTGACGGCGGGAGTTCTTCTGTCCCTGTGCGATCTTCTCTCCCTTGCCGATGGGATAGTAACTGCCGCAGGCTGAAAAGGAGCTTGTTGCGGCGCTGCTTGAGCGATATCGCGATTATTTAGATAGGTCTTGAGCGTATCTGCGAACGGGTCATCAACGGGCGGTCTTGGCGGATAGTTTGGGTTGGTGGCAATTGGTGCGGTTCGTGGCGGACCGTTTTCACGTACCGGGGGCGGCGTGTAGGGCAGGTTGATATCGTGAACGTGCTCCAGCGATCGAGTGCCTGCGGGGCGGTGCCCGCCCAAGTCTACCAAGGGGGCGCGCGGCTGGTCCGGGCCGGAAGATGAAAAGGTGGCTTCCTTACTGCCGGATAGTAGATCATCAATAGTGGATTTGCGCGGCTGGAGAACGGGACTCCCGGAAATTCCAAAAGGATTGCTTGAACTATGTTTGTTGAACGCCTCCATCGGGTCGAGCGATTGGTTCAACAACGGATCGCGCGCAGTTCCGAGCGGGGATGAGGAGACTCCTGTGACCAGACCTTCATTGCGCTTAGGAGCAGATATTTTGAACGGGTCGGGGCCGGTATCCGGTTTTTCAGTCGGCTTGGCCATGAGATCGGACAGGCCGAACGGGTCGGATTCAGTCTTGCCGGTCGGGGTAGAAAAAATATCTGGCCATGGCGATGGTGCAGATAATAATGCCTGCGTTTGTGCAGAAGGCACTAAAGTCGGCATGTCTGAAGGAGCTAATTGGGCGGAAATTTTTACCGTGAGTTCATAGAAACGAATTACTATCTGATCGCCATCATGCAGGGTGGTTGACTCACCAGGTTGACACGATTTGCCGTTGATGGAGACCGGGTTTGTTTTTGATGCGACTGTCAGATAATAATCGTTTCCAGCCTGGTCAATTACCGCATGAACGCGCGAGATGTGTTTTGCGGGGTCGGGAAGATGGATGTTGCATGACACATCACGCCCAATAACCGTTTTATTGGACAGTACGACCTCGCGCTTAAGCGATTTGTCATTGGTTGATGTAATTGTGACGGATAGCACAGTAATTTAAACCTCACAAAACATAGGCCTATTCTAGCAGTCTGTCGGACCTCTCGTTAAACCCGTCAACAATTCTGGCCTGCCGATCAGGTCTGGCGGTAGTTTATCAAAAAATATTTCAGCTCTTCGTCAAGTAATCTATCAGGCTCTCGAGGATGAAGGTGGCTAACATTTGGTGTAAACGAGGCTTCTCTATGCTGGAGGGTGTCCAGAGTTAAAGTTGAAAGTGGTGTACAGGCAGGATCATCGCATAATGTGCTGAAGCGGTGGAGATTTCTGTAGAGAATCTGATTGGCTGAATCGGATAACTAAACGAGGAAGGCCTCATCGTTGGAGAGCGAGCCTTGGTTCTTGGTGACCTTGCGCAGACTCATGTTCACTGACTCGGTCACATTGGTGGTGTAGATCACCCGCCTGATTTCTGGTGGGTAGTCGAAGAGCGGCATGATACGCGCCCAGTTGTTGCGCCAGGATTTGATGATAGGGGGATGGATATTGCCCCGCTTGGCCTCAAACTTGCCAAAGCATCGCCCGGCCTCGACGGAAGTGGCGATGTAGATAGTGCGCACACCAGCACTAACAGGCCGTGCTCCCGCTTGCGCGGGAGCGGCAAAACACGAACTTTTAGAAGTGCCCTTAAGTTGCTGCAGGCCTTATTGTGAAAGTATCCAACCGGCCAGGTTCTTTATCTCGCCATTATCTTTACTGTTGATAATCGCATGGGTCATCTCGGTGCCGTCTTCAAGCTTTACCTTGGCGCCGGCCGTGATGAACTTGATCAGTTTTGCTTCCGCGTCTGCCTGGCCCTTGTATTTGGCTGCAACTTTTTTGTATGCAGGCCCCACTTTGTTTTTGTCCACGGAATGGCAGGTTAAGCAATCGCTGCGTTTTGCCAGTTTTTTTGCGGCCTCTGCGTCAATCCCGGACGCTGAAGCGACCGTCATGAAGATGGTGGCGGGAATCGCCAGCAGCGCGCTGGCAATAAAGCGGTTTTTCATTTTATTTCCTTTCGTAACGGTTAATTACTGCTACTGCCCTGCTCTTGCGCCAGCGATCATGTCGAATCGCCTACGAAACCGACGATCACCAGCACCAACAACGTTAATCCGATAGTTATCAGAGTCAACCCCAGTATTTTTGAACCCAGTGTCATTGCCCGTGGCGGAGTGTTGACCAGATTTTTTTCGAGCTGGCCCGTTTCGACCATGCGGTTATATTGCAGCGTGTGCTCGCGCTTGAATTCCTCCATGGGAACCGAGCCGGTAAACATCACCACATCCGGTGGAGGCAGCTTGTCGGGCCTGAAATGGTTGTTGAAGAAGTGAACCGTAAACAGGAACACGGCAGCCAGAAATGCTTCTTCACCATGCACGATGGTCGCGACGTTAAACACCCATCCCGGAAGGACTGACGCGGTCAAATTCGGGAACGACAGCATCATGCCGGTGCTGCCGATAATCCCCATCCCCCAGAACACCGCCCAGTAGTCAAATTTCTCCCAGTACGCCCAGCGGTCAAAAACCGGCCTCGGCCCCTTGCCGAGAAACCACCTGAACATGCCGTAAGCATCCTTGAAGTCCTGCCAGTTCGGCACCAGCGAATCGGGCCCGAACCATTTGAAAGTTTTCCAGCCCCGCGAAATGTTGATGGTCACGCCGACCAGGTGCAGAAAGAATATTCCCAGCATGATCGCGGCGCATGTGCGGTGGATGACGCCCGCCGTCCTGGGGCCGCCGAACGCCTCCATGATAACGGGCGCCCAGGCTGTATCCGCGTAAAACACCGCCATGCCGGTCAAGATCAGCAGCATGACACTCAGCGCAAAACATAAATGTCCAATCCGCCAGATAAGCCCGAAGCGCCGTACCTGCTTGCCGTGCCCTTGCGGGAATTCATCCAATACTCTATGTGTCATTTTATTTACCTTCTCCTGTCCGGATGATCCTTGCGCGCCCTGCGATCCTTGGCTTCGCGGTACCACCACAACCCGGTGTGCAGCCAGAAGAACGCAAATACCCATACCAGCAGAGCCCACATGAATCTTGATACGACCCACACCTGCGGGTAACGCGCGAAATCGTGAGTGTTGGCGTGCGGACTGAAGGTCACAAACCCCTGCGTCGCCTCTTTATGGCATTTCTGGCAAGTATTCAGGCGGTTCTCCGGATGCACCTTCGATTCCGGATCCTTGGGGCTCAAAATGCCGTGGCTGCCATGGCAGTCATAACACTTGGCGGTATGCCCGTAGCCCAGCTTGTTAACCTGCCCGTGGTAGGTAGCCCGATAGGTTTCCAGGCTTTCGGTATGGCAGCTTCCGCATTTCTCGGTAATGGATATCTTGAACGGATCCTTCACCGTTGTGGTGATGCTATGTGAGGTATGGCAATCGGCACAATCCGCAGCCTTCAGGTTGCGTTCTTCAAGAACTTGCTTGCCGTGAACGGAAGACGAGTAGTCTTCGAGCGCATCGCTATGACATTTTTCGCCGCACACGTTGGGTATGGTGAGGTGCCAATCGGCGCGCTTCAATGTGCCTTGAGGAGGGACACTAAAAATATGCGAGTGATGGCAATCGTCGCAAACCGCGTTGGCGCGCGACTTGTCTTCCTTGTTGGGCCGCGCATGGTGGGAATTTTTGTAATATTCGATATTCTGCACTACCACACCCAGGCGCGATTTTTCCTTGGTCAGATTTTCCTTCTTGGCGGTTTCCCACAATTCCTGATGGCAGTCCACGCAATTGGCTTTTTGCCCCGCGCCCTTCTTGTGCGGCGCAGTCGCGTCAACAATATCCCTGTGGCAGGCGATGCACTGCATTTCGCCATGCACACTCTTGCCGAATTTTTTATTATCAACGCCGTGAGGCGCTTGGGGCTCATCGCCTGTTTCAGCGGGTTTCTGCTGCGTTTTGCCCGCTTCGTGGCAGGCCAAACAAGTCGCGTTGTCGAGCTTCGCCGGTGGCGCAGCAACCCCATGGCCGCCAGCTATTTCTTTAGTGGCGGCCTCTGCTCGCAAAACGGTAAACTGGCCAGACAGACAAATAACAACCGCGACAACCGCCAACTTGATAAACCGGGAAAGATAGGTCATTTTTTATTTTTGCTACTCGCACAATTAACCTGCTAAAACGCCGCTGAATGAGTGGCGCATGCCGTTGCCGGCGCCGCAATATACGCAATCATGAAGAAGAGTTATTGGTGGGGGTATCCGCCCAGAAATCCTGGTTGCACTGGCGTGCAGAAGATTTCGTCTTAAACATCGTTCCCGGTTTTAATGCGGGGACGACAAAGATGGTGCGAAATGCGAGAGCAGTGGCCTCGGTGCTCATTTGGCGTTACTCATAACCTTTGGCGCAGACTTGCTTTATCAGAAGCAGATTCACGAATCGGCGCGACTCTGAAGATAACTCATTCACCCAATCTGGAGTGGCGCCATATTGACTTATTTGCCGAGCATATTAAATAGCCCTAATGGGGGGTATGGAGCTATCCGAAGGTGTTATCCTGAAAAACTTACTTGGCCACAGAGCACACAGAGATCACAGAGGGAAAGCAATA
>VIKH01000155.1 GCA_008080515.1 Gallionellaceae bacterium
CACGGCACGCTGACCGACAACAACGGGCGCAAGGCCGATTTCCGCAACGTGGTCATCATCATGACCACCAACGCCGGCGCCGCTGACCTGCAGAAGTCGAGCATGGGCTTCACCAGTTCGAAGCAGGCCGGCGACGAGATGGTCGAGATCAAGCGCCTGTTTACGCCGGAGTTCCGCAATCGTCTCGATGCAACGATTTCCTTCGGCCCGCTCGATCACGAGGTCATCCTGCGCGTTGTCGACAAGTTCCTCATGCAACTCGAGGAACAACTGCACGAGAAGAAGGTGGAAGCGCATTTCACCGACGCCGTGAAGGAACTGCTGGCCGAAAAGGGTTTCGATCCGCTCATGGGGGCCCGCCCGATGGCCCGGCTGATCCAGGACACCATCCGTTCGGCCCTGGCCGACGAGTTGCTGTTCGGCAAGCTGGCCAGCGGCGGCAAGGTCACGGTGGATGTGGGCGCGGACGATAAGATCAAGCTGGAGTTCGCGGAAGAGGTCGTTCCTGCCTGAACCCGAATACCGCGGGCGCTTTGCCCCCTCGCCAACCGGCCCCCTCCATTTCGGCTCGCTGGTGGCTGCCGTCGGAAGTTATCTCGAAGCAAAAAAACACTGCGGCATCTGGCTGCTGCGCATGGAGGATCTCGATACGCCGCGCTGTGTGCCCGGCGCGGCGGACGGCATCCTGCGCACGCTGGAAGCGTGCGGCCTGCATTGGGACGAGGCAGTGCTCTACCAGAGCCAGCGTGCGGCCGCTTACGAAGAAGCGTTGCAACAGTTAAAGAATAGCGGCGCAACCTATCCCTGCGCTTGCACACGCAAGGAAATCGCGGATTCCGCGCTGCACGGCATCGAAGGCCCGGTTTACCCCGGCACATGCCGACACGGCATCCCGGTTGGGCGGGAGGGACGCGCATGGAGGGTACGCGCCGTTCTCAACTCTTCCCCCTTCACCCCTCAACCTTCCCCGGTCACATTCTGCGATGCCCTGCAAGGGCGCATTAGCCAAACTCTCGCAAGCGAGATCGGGGATTTTGTAGTGAAGCGTGCCGACGGGCTGTTTGCCTACCAGCTCGCCGTGGTGGTGGACGATGCGTTCCAGGGCGTCCCCCTTGGGGTTGGCCACCCCGGCCTATCTGCACCTGCCTGTTGCGGTAAATGAGCGGGGCGAGAAACTGGGCAAGCAGACCCTCGCTCCGTCGGCAGATTCCGCAAGGCCGGTTGCGACCCTGCTGCGCGTGCTCGCCTTTCTGCGGCAGGAACCGCCCGCAGAGTTGTCGGGCTATGGCCCTGATTCAGTGTTGGGATGGGCAATCGCGCACTGGGATAAAAACAGGCTGGAGGGCGTTGCGGCAGCGGTCGCCGCAAACTGATTCCGGCGGGAGGGAGCGAAAGCGCGATTATCCCGCTACCGTGCGGTTACGCCCGGCATGTTTGGCGGCGTACATCCGCCTGTCGGCGAGCTGCAGCAACATTTCCGTGTTCAGCAACCCCGGCTCCTTGCTCGCCAGCCCGATGCTGACTGTTATTTTATAGCCCGAGTCATGCGGCCCATGCAGTACAACTTCTGAAACGGCAAGGCGCAGTCTTTCCGCGTACCGGTAAAGCTGTTCTGCCGGAGTGTCCGGACAGATCACCAGAAATTCTTCCCCGCCCAGCCGGCACACTACATCCTGCTTGCGTATGGATAAATGCATGGCTTCTGCCGCCCGCTTGAGCGCGTCGTCCCCCACTTTGTGGCCGTATACGTCGTTGATCTTCTTGAAGTGATCTATGTCCACTATCATGATGGACAGCGGGCGACCGCTGCGCCCCGCCATCGCCCATTGCTGCTCCAGATGCTCGTTCGCGGAACGGCGGTTAGGCAAGCCGGTAAGCGCGTCGGTGAGCGCCAGTTGCTGGAGCCGCTCGTTGGAGGCCGCCAGTTCGGCGGCGAGTTTTTGTAGCTGCTGGCGGTCAAACTCCAGCTCTTCCTGCAACTGCACCACGCGCTGCGCGGCACCCAGCCTCGCGGCCAGCACCCTGGAATTGATCGGCTTGATCATGTAATCGTTTGCCCCGGCTTCGAATGCCTCCACCAGCCGTTCCGTACTTTCCTGCGCCGTCATGATGAACACGTAGATGTTGCGCCATTCCTGGTTCTGCCTGAGCGACTTGCAAAATTCGATGCCATCCATCTCCGGCATAACCCAGTCAGCGAGAACAAGTTGAGGCATGTGTTTCTCAACCATGTTTAACGCCTCTTTGCCGTTGCTCGCCACCATCACCGTATGGCCGGTGTTTTCCAGCAGCATTCTCAGCATCAGCAGCACGGCACGATCATCATCTATCACCAGAATACGCAACTTGTAGGACGCGGAATCACGCGGCGTATCCGCCGCGCCCAACAATTCCGGTGCCAGCGGCGCAACTTCCAACAACTTGGCAAAGGGCGGCATCGCCTCCGTGCGGATGCCGTACATCTTGCCCCACTCCTGCCATTCCTGTATTACCTTGTCGCCCAGCTCGGCAAGCATCTCCGACTCCACGCCCATCCGGACCGCTTTGAAGATCAGTTTTGGAACCATCTCGCGCCGCTGCTTTTCTTGGGCGAGGCACACCCTGGCAAAATAATTGGCAACGTGCAGCACATGCAGCAAGTACCATTCCCGGCATCCTTCCGTAACGCCGGATTGGGCAGGGTTCTCGTGGTGCAACGCCGCCTCGTAGAACACCTGCGGCAAGCGCCAATCGGCCAGCATTTCTTTGGTCAACCGGTTGTGGTCGAGGCCGAACTCAGCATTTTCCAGCTCGGCCAGGTCCGCGCACTCTCCGCCGTTTGCCGCCGTCTTTTCGAGGATCTGCGCATATTCTTGCGGATAGGCCGTCGCCAGCGCCAGCGCGCCGATCTGCCCGAGCAAGCCGAGAACAAAAATCTCTTCCGGCGACCCCAATCCTTTGCGAACAACGAGTTTTTGCGCGGCAATCGCTGTCAGCAGCGATTGGGACCAGAACGCCTGATAATCAAATTTTTTGCATGCACCATCGCGGTTGCTGTCCACCAGTGACAAGGCCACCACCAGTTGCCGCACCGTGTTCAGCCCCAACACCGTGAGCGCATCCATGACGGAAACGACAGGCCTTGCTTGCCGCGACGCGGGCGAGTTGGACGCCTTAACGATCCGGCTGGACAGCGCGGGATCGGCCTTGATTGCCCGCGCGACCTCCAAGCCCGACACATTCTCTTCCTGGCTGAGCCGGAACACCTCCATCGCCGCGCCTTTCAGGGAGGGCAAGCGGTCGCCAGACTTGAGTTGTTCGAAGCTGGATGTGTTGACCATATTCAAGCTTTCTTGGATTTATCCGATAACAACCTCACCAAATCGGCAATAATGCAAAAAACTTTAGCAGTTCGAGGCAAGTGAAACCTATAGATATGGCGCAGAGCAGTCCAGGCTACATTTCCGACAAGCATTGCCCCCGGTTCGGGCAAGCCGTCGTGGAGATGTGGTTTATCGCCGAGGCCCAACCGAAGGAAGCGCTGTGCAGTCAAGCCGGAGGGAATCTTGCCGGGCAAGGTTGCGGCCTGTTGGGGGCCACCCTGTTCGACAGAGGGTGGATGACAGGCGAACAGATTGGGCAGGTAATGAATGCGCTCCTGAAGAAGATGCGCAAGGAAGTGAAGAGCGGCTGACGCAGATGATCGAGTTCTGGCGACGCTACCGCGACGGCGCGCCCGAGTACCTCGCGCGCAACTACTGGTGGGCCTACCTCAACTCGGCGGGGGTGTGGTTCTTCGATCATTACCTTGTCATCAACTCGATCCTGTTCGGCCAATACCGCAACATTCTCGACGAGGTGATGCGCCGTTATAGCGCGATGGATGGCGCGTGTACGCTGCAACTGGCTTGCGCTTACGGCTCTCTCACCCCGGCCTTGGCGCAGGCGGCAAACACGCGCGAGCTGCATCTGCTGGATGTCGCCGCCATCCAGTTGCGTGCGCGTCATTATTTTTTTTCTGCTGCACGAACTACCCGGCGAGGCGCGCCAGAGGGTGCTGCGGGAAACCTTGCGGGTATTAAAACCGGGCGGCTGCCTGCTCATTGCTGAATACGGCGCGAACCGGGGGCGCCATCTGCTGCACCGTCTTGCACCGGCGCGCTGGGTGCTGGAAAAACTGGAGCCCTTCCTGGGTGACTTCTGGCGTAGCGACCTCCATGCCCGGCTTGTCAACTGCGCCCGCGACTGTGGCAAGGCATTGCGGTACAACGGCGAAACCGAAGTTTTTGGCGGTTTTTACCGCGTGGTGGAATACCGTGCCTGACTCCCGGAAAAACGGCCTGTTTACCGGTATGCCGCCGCCGGTTGCCGCCCTGTTGCTGCAAGGAACGGCATGTCTGGCGGCGCTTGCTGGCGGCGCTCTGGCGAGCTGGTTTGGCTACGCGATTGGGGTCATGCACTTCGCGTTTTTGAGCGGGCTCATTGCGGCGCTATTCAGCCGGATGGTGGGCCTGCCGGGCTGGTGGTTGCCTATCCAGATGTTTTTTCTGCCTGCATTGGTGTGGGCGCTGTCGTTTGGCCTTCCGCCCAGCTGGTTTCTGGCCGCCTTTCTGATATTGCTGGCAATCTACTGGAGCACTTTTCGCACCCAGGTGCCGCTTTATCTTTCCAGCCACAAAGCGTGGCAGGCGCTGGAAACCCTGCTTCCGGCCGTATCTGCGGAGAAAAATTTTACATTCGTTGATCTCGGTTCCGGCATGGGTGGCGTGCTGGCCTACCTTGCCAAGGCACGCCCGGATGGCCGCTATCAAGGCGTGGAATCCGCGCCGCTGCCCTTTCTGGCAAGCTGGCTACGCATCGGATTGGGCGGCTATCGCAACTGCCAGGTGAAGTGGGGCAGCCTGTGGTCGCTCGATTTGTCGCACTACGATGTGGTGTATGCCTACCTTTCGCCCGTGCCCATGGAGCGGCTGTGGCTCAAGGCTAAAAGCGAAATGCGACCCGGCTCGCTTTTAGTCAGCAACACCTTCGCGGTGCCGGGTCATCCCCCGCACGACACCATTGCGCTCGATGACCTGCACCGGTCAACTCTGTATATTTGGCGCATGTAACACCATATTGCGATCAGTCAGCGCGATTCGATCCCTGACAAATCACGGGGTTACACTATCCCTTCACATCCGGGCATTTTTTCGCTAGGATGCGCGCAGAGTTTCAGCGGTTCATCCAAAACTTGCCCCGCGCTGCAATTACCGGTCTTCCATCACCACCAAACAAACGAGGCTACCTCATGAGCGAACACATCCGTTATGTCACCGATGCAACTTTTACCGCCGAAGTTCTGCAAGCACCGCTGCCCGTGCTGGTGGACTACTGGGCGGAATGGTGCGGCCCGTGCCGCATGATTGCCCCGATTCTGGAAGAAGTCGCCAAGGAATACGCTGGCCGTCTGGTCGTGGCCAAGCTGAATGTGGACGAGAACCAGCAGACCCCGCAAAAATATGGCATCCGCGGTATACCCACGCTGATGCTGTTCAAGAACGGCAATATCGAAGCCACCAAGGTCGGTGCGGTATCGAAGTCGCAGCTCACCGCATTTATTGACAGCCACATCTGAACCGTTTAACCTCGCGCCTGCAACTGTCCTGTTTCGTCTCCGCACTACCTGCTACAACAAAATAATTCCAGAGAGATTCAAGGCCGTTCTGGCGCGCAGCGCCCCCATGTAAACGTAGCACTTCCCTTCAGGCAGGCTCCCCTTAAACCAGACAGGTTCCACAACCTCTTTCCGTTACAACCCCTACCCAAATGCATTTATCCGACCTCAAGACCAAGCACATCACCGAACTGGTGGAAATGGCCACCACCAACCAGATAGATAACGCCAACCGCATGCGCAAGCAGGATTTGATTTTTGCGCTGCTGAAAAACCAGGCAAAAAGAGGCGAGAGTATTTTTGGCGAAGGCACGCTGGAAGTGCTGCCGGACGGTTTTGGCTTTCTGCGTTCGCCGGACACTTCTTACCTTGCGGGGCCGGACGATATTTACGTCAGCCCGAGCCAGATCCGCCGCTTCAACCTGCATACCGGTGACTCGATCGAAGGCGAGATACGTACCCCCAAGGAGGGCGAGCGTTACGTCGCGCTGGTGAAGGTGGACAAAGTCAACGGCGAGGCGCCGGAAAACGCCAAGAACAAGATACTGTTTGAAAACCTGACACCGCTGTTCCCCACCAAACAGATGATTCTGGAGCGCGATATCCGCGCCGAGGAAAACATCACCGGCCGCATCATTGACATCGTCGCCCCCATCGGCTTGGGACAGCGCGGCCTGCTGGTGGCTTCGCCAAAATCCGGCAAGACCGTGATGCTGCAACACATCGCCCACTCCATCGCGGCGAACAGCCCGAACGCGCAACTGATCGTGCTGCTGATAGACGAGCGCCCGGAAGAGGTCACGGAAATGCAGCGCTCGGTGCGCGGCGAAGTCGTGTCCTCCACTTTCGACGAGCCCGCCACGCGCCACGTGCAAGTCGCCGAAATGGTGCTGGAAAAAGCCAAGCGCCTGGTCGAACACAAAAAGGACGTGGTCATTCTGCTGGATTCCATCACTCGCCTGGCGCGCGCCTACAACACCGTGGTGCCCTCTTCCGGCAAGGTGCTGACCGGCGGCGTGGACGCCAACGCGCTGCAGAAGGCGGTTCGCTCACCATCATCGCCACCGCGCTGGTGGATACCGGCTCGCGCATGGACGATGTGATCTACGAAGAATTCAAGGGCACCGGCAATATGGAAATCCATCTGGATCGCCGCATGGCCGAAAAGCGCATCTACCCGGCCATCAATGTCAACCGATCCGGGACGCGCAAGGAAGAGCTGCTGATCAAGGCAGACGTGCTGCAAAAAATATGGGTGCTGCGCAAGCTGCTCTATCCGATGGACGAACTGGAAGCGATGGAATTTCT
>VIKH01000018.1:0-27311 GCA_008080515.1 Gallionellaceae bacterium
CGACGAGCTGCCAGACTGCTCCACCCCGCGTCAGCGAAGGAGCGAGACTATAGCAAGAACAAGTAGGGCGCGTCAAACAGTATTTCGATTTGATCGCTCTATTGGTAATCACCCTGCCGAAAGAAATACATCCGTTGCACATTAACCAACTCGCGTAAAATTGCCGCAACGCTGCAGAATTCCGCACCTCTCAAATCTTCTGTCGAACAGCCTTGCTCACCCCGGAAAAACTCGCATCTCTGTTTGCGCCTGATGGCGCTCTCGCCGCGCATATCGAGAATTTTCGGGCACGACCCCAGCAGATCGAGATGGCTCAAGCGATTGTCGCAACGATCGAGACTAACGGCCAGCTCATTGCAGAAGCGGGCACGGGGACTGGCAAGACCCTCGCCTACCTGGTGCCAGCACTGCTCGCGGGTGGCAAGGTAATCATCTCCACCGGCACCAAAAACCTGCAGGACCAGTTGTTCCAGAAAGACTTGCCCACGGTGCGCGACGCACTGAAAGCGCCGGTTTCGGTGGCACTGCTAAAAGGGCGCGCGAACTACGTGTGTCACTACCATTTAGAACGCGCGCTCTCTGACGGGCGTTTCGCCACCCGCGAAGACGTGCGCCATCTCGGCAAGATCGCAAAGTATGCGAAGGTGACGCAGTCCGGGGATAAAAGTGGTTTGGCCGATGTCCCGGAAAGCGCCCCGGTGTGGATGCAGGTGACCTCCACTCGCGACAACTGCCTGGGGCAGGAATGCCCGCAACACAAAGAATGTTTCGTGCTGAAAGCGCGCAAGGAAGCGATGGGAGCCGATGTGGTTGTGGTAAACCATCACTTATTCTTTGCCGACGTGATGCTGCGCGATGAAGGCGTAGCCGAACTGCTTCCTGCCTGCAACACGGTAATTTTCGACGAAGCCCACCAGTTGCCGGAAACTGCCAGCCTGTTTTTTGGCGACAGCATCTCCACTTCACAACTGTTGGATTTGGCGCGCGACGTACGGCTGGAGGCAGCAGCTTCGGCCAAAGATTTTGCCGCGCTACCCACCGCCACCGATGCACTGGACAAGGCTGCACGGGATTTGCGGCTGGCATTCAAGCAAGAAGGACGCATGTCCGCTGCCGCAACCGCCAGCATCAAGGGGTTTCCGCTTGCGCTGAAAGCGGCAATCGAAAAACTCTCACATCTTAACGGCCTGCTGGAAAAGCAAGCAGAACGCAGCGAAGGACTGGATAATTGCTGGCAGCGCGGAGTAGCTTTGCTGGCAAAGACAAGGGGATGGCAGGACGACTTGTTGCCCCCCACCCGCTCCCCGGAAGGAGAGGGGTTTGACAGCCCGCCCACCAGAGAAAAAGAGAACGATGACGTGCGCTGGCTGGAAGTCTTCCACCACTCCGTGCAACTCAACACCACACCGTTGTCTATCGCAGAGATTTTTGCAAAGCAGATCGGCGGTCACCCACGCGCGTGGATTTTCACCTCCGCCACTTTAGCGATAAAGCGGGATTTTTCACATTACCAATCCGAGATGGGCTTGCTGGAAGCTCGCACCGCCTGCTGGGACAGCCCGTTTGATTACCCGAAGCAGGCGCTGCTATATGTGCCGCAGGAAATGCCGGAGCCCAACAACCCGGGTTATACCGAGGCCGTAGTACGGGCCGCTCTGCCCCTGATCGAAGCCAGCAAGGGACGGGCATTTCTGCTGTTCACCAGCCTGCGCGCCATGCAGCACGCGCATGAAATCCTGATCGCCGAATTTGACCGCAGGAACCTGGCTTATCCGCTGCTGCTCCAAGGCGATGGCTCGCGCAATGAAATGCTTACGCGCTTCCGCAAACATGGCAACGCAGTGCTGCTCGGCAGCCAGTCGTTCTGGGAGGGCGTGGATGTGCGGGGCGAGGCGCTACAGCTCGTGATAATAGACAAACTGCCGTTCTCTCCACCGGACGACCCGGTGCTGGCAGCGCGCATTGCCCGGATCAACCGTCAGGGGCGCAACGCCTTTCTGGAATACCAGTTGCCGCGCGCCATCATCAACCTCAAACAAGGGGCGGGAAGGTTGATCCGTGACGAAAGGGATAAAGGGGTGCTGATGATTTGCGATCCCCGCCTGATAGACAAGGCTTACGGCAAGCGAATCTGGCAAAGTTTGCCGCCATTCCTGCGTACGCGCGAACAGGGCGAGGTGTTGCGTTTTTTCGCTGAACAAGTGTCGCGGAGCCAGTAGCCAGACCGGCATGATTAGGTTAAATTACACAGCAAGGGCATAACAGTATCGGGGAAAACCGCATGAACGAAATAATGCTGAAACTGGTGATGGGCAAGGATAACTTGTACCCGCGCGCGCTGGAACAGCAGTTCCCGCGCATCGTGAACAAAATTATCGAGTTGTGGGACACCCCGCAGATGGAGGCCTATTTCCTGGATCTGATGGTTGACAAGCGCGGCGGCCGTCAGGGCTTCCCGGGGGTCGTGGCCACCGAAATATACTACTTGAGCCAAGTGTATGACCGCACGCGCAAACTGGAAAAAGGGAAAGATGTTAACCCCTGGGCGCACCTGAATCTCAACAAGCAGCAAGAGATAGCGGGCAAGGGCTATCAATATTCGGCGCAAGGCTTTCTGAAATCGGCAGAGGCTGGTGACAAATCGGCCATTCTCCTGTTTCTGGAAAGCGGCATTGACATCAACACTCGCGATGAGCGCGGCTGGACACCGCTGATGATCTCCTCATTCAACGGCAACGAGGAAATTGCCGAATTACTGATACGCAGCGGCGCCGACGTACACGCCAAAGACAATGCCGGCTACGGGCCGATACACTGGGCGGCATTCAACGGTTTTGACAAGGTGATTAAACTCCTGCTCGGGAAAGGCGCCAACCCGAACGCACAAAGCAATTTTGGCTGGACGCCGGTCATGCAAGCCGCCACGCGCGGGCATCTTGCCGCCGTCAAACAAATGATAGATGGCAGGGCAGATGTCAACCTCGCCAGCAAGGACGGATGGACAGCGCTGCACAAAGCAACCTCCAACGGGCACGTTGATGTCGTCAAACTGCTGCTTACCGCTGGCGCGAACCCGGATCTGAAATATCAGGATGGCAGCACCGCTCTTTCCATCGCCACAAAAAACCGGAACGAGACCCTGATGGCGCTGCTGTGCGCGATAAGCCATCCATCAAGGTAAGCAATAAGGCGCGCCCCTTTGGCGCGACTGCATGAATCAGACCGGCTCCGCCCACAGATCGTGCG
The DNA here is from genome assembly GCA_008080515.1 of Gallionellaceae bacterium. GTDB lineage: Bacteria > Pseudomonadota > Gammaproteobacteria > Burkholderiales > Gallionellaceae > VIKH01. The sequence goes on from VIKH01000018.1 coordinate 3,247, forward strand.
CATCTGAATCCACGATGCGCACATCGGCAAAATCCCCCGCTTGCAGCGACTGCCCGCTGTTGACATAAACCAGGCCGTCAATTTCCGGCGCGTCGGCAGCACTGCGGGCGATAGCGCCCTCCCCGTCCACCTCGTCCACCAGCACGCGCATGGTTTTGCCTACTTTGCGCGCAAGCCGCCCCGCGCTGACTTCTTCCTGCAGCCCCATCAACCGCCCGAGCCGTTCCTGCTGCACTTCGGGCGGTACGTGATCCGGCAGATCGTTGGCGGTCGCACCTGCCACGGGCGAATACGCGAATGCGCCCACCCGGTCCAACTGTGCCGCTTCGATAAAATCGAGCAGCTCATCAAACTCTTCCTCGGTTTCGCCGGGAAAACCGACGATAAACGTGCTGCGCAGGGCAATATCCGGGCAGACCTCGCGCCATCGCCGGATGCGGGCCAGCACATTCTCGCTGCTCGCCGGGCGCTTCATCAGACCTAGGGCAGAATGACTCCCTCTGCCATCAGTGGAATGGCTTCATCCACATGCGGGTAGGGATAGACGTAATGCAACCGCACCCATGCGCCCAATCCTCCCAGCGCGCCAGCCAGTTCGGTCATGCGCGTCTTGAGCGGCTTGCCGCCCCAAAAACCGGTACGGTACTTCACGTCCACCCCATAAGCGGAAGTATCCTGCGAAATAACCAGCAACTCCTTCACGCCCGCGTTCACCAGGCTTTGCGCCTCCCCCATCACATCTCCTACCGGGCGGCTGACCAGCGGCCCGCGCAAGCTGGGGATAATGCAAAAGGTGCAGCGGTGGTTGCAGCCCTCGGAAATTTTCAGATAAGCGTAATGCTTCGGAGTCAGGCGGATACCTTGCGCGGGCACCAGATCCGCGTGGGGATCGTGGGGTTTCGGCAAGTGCCGATGCACCGCCGCCATCACCTCGTCGGCGGCGTGCGGCCCGGTGACCGCCAGCACCTTGGGGTGTGCCTGCCGCACCACGTCGCCTTTCGCGCCGAGACAGCCGGTGACGATCACCTTGCCGTTCTCGGCCAGCGCCTCGCCGATCGCATCCAGCGATTCCTCCACCGCGCTGTCAATGAAACCGCAGGTATTCACGATCACCAGATCGGAATCCTGATAACTGCCGGAAATCAGATAACCCTCGGCGCGCAGCCGGGTGAGGATGTGCTCGGAATCCACCGTCGCCTTCGGGCAGCCGAGCGAGACAAAGCCGACTTTCGGGATAGTGCCGTTCATGGATGCGCGCCCCTTTTCATTCCGGAACCAGAAACCCGATCAAATAGATAGTACCCACCCCCAGCGCGATCAGCGCCACCTGCTGGGCGGTGTCGCGCAAATGGGTGCGCTTGTGCAAGCCGGGAATCAGGTCGGCCACGGCGACATAAATCATGCTTGCCGCTGCCAGCGCCAGCAGCGTCGGCACGACGCTCTGCACCGATTGCAGGGCAAAATAGGCCAGCATACCGCCCGCCAGCATCGCCAGGCTGGACAGCAGGTTGATGCGCAAGGCCTGCGCCTTGCTGTAGCCGGAATGCAACAGGATCAGAAAATCGCCGACCTCCTGCGGTATTTCGTGCGCGATGATCGCCAGTGCGGTGACGATGCCGAGATGGGTGTCGGCCAGAAATGCCGCCGCGATGATCGCGCCGTCCACAAAATTGTGGAAAGTGTCGCCGACCATAATCATCGTGCCGCTGCGCCCGTGCACGTTGTGCTCGTGCGCCTCGCAGTGATCGTGGTGACAATGCCGCCACAGCAGCAACTTCTCCAGCGTGAAGAACAGCAGGATGCCGGCCAGCACCGTGCCACTCACCGCCGCAGCGCTGCTGCCCGTTTCCATCGCCTCGGGCAGGATGTCCAGAAACACCGCCCCGAGCAGGGCGCCGATGGCATAGCTGACCAGCGAGCCGACCCACTGGGCGCGCGCATTCAACGCGAACAACGCGGCGCACGACACGCTCAATACGCCACCACAGATACTGGCGGCGATAATCCAGGCCAAAGCACTCATGCCGGTCGGGAAACGAAGTAAATAATGACGCGCGGATTATACCCAGAGTAGCGCAACAAGCCCCCCCTGAACATTTGGTATGATGAAAACTCCTCGCACAGCCGAATCCTGAAAATAATAAAATTCGCGGTCGCACAAATCAATTGGTGATCCATGGCGCTACATCCCGAGTTTCCGCAATCGCCTTACGCCGAACTGCTGCCGGACCAGCGCTGGTTCCCGGCTGCGGAAGAGCTACGCAAGACCTCGTATGAGAAACTGTTGCCGCCTCTGGTCGCCAAAATTCGCGCCGAAGTCTCGGCATGGCGTGCTGCGGGTTATGCGGGCGCATCGGATACATCGCGCGCGCTGCTGAACTGGTGGTTCGAGGCAGAACACCTAGTCGAGCAGGCCGATGGCTCTCTCTCGCCATTCCAGTATTATTTTGCACAGCGCGAAGCGGTGGAGACGGTGATCTGGCTGCATGACGTACGCAACGTTCGGGATAAGTTTGATCTGTTGCGCTTCGATGCCTCGGGCGCTGTTTCGACAAACATGTTCGACGAAGACTGGCCGCGCTATGTCGTGAAGATGGCGACAGGCGCCGGCAAGACCAAAGTGCTGTCATTACTGATGGCCTGGAGTTATTTCCACAAGCTCTACGAAACTGGTTCAGCGCTCGCGCGAAATTTTCTCTTGATTGCGCCGAACATCATCGTGCTTGACCGGCTTCGCGCCGATTTTGACGGCCTGCGCATCTTCTTCAATGATCCGGTTCTTCCCGATAACGGACATGAAGGCCGCAACTGGCGCGACGACTTCCAGCTCACCTTGCATATCCAGGACGATGTGCGCGTGGTGCGCGATACCGGCAACCTGTTCCTCACCAACATCCACCGCGTCTATCTCGGCGACGTGCGCGAACCGTCGCTGGACGACGAAGATTTGCGCGACTACTTCCTCGATCCGTTCGGCCCCAAACCGGTGGGCAAAACCACCGACAGCAAGACCGACCTCGGCGAAATCGTGCGCGAGATTGACGAATTGGCGGTGTTCAACGACGAGGCGCATCACATCCACGACCCGAAAATGGCCTGGTTCAAAAGCATCCAGGACATCCATCACCGGATGCTGCAAAAGGATGGCCGCCTCGCGCTGCAAGTGGATGTGACCGCCACGCCCCGGCACAACAACGGCGCGATCTTCGTGCAGACCGTCTCCGACTATCCGTTGGTCGAGGCGATCCACCAGAACGTCGTCAAGCATCCGGTGTTGCCGGACGCTGCCAGCCGCGCTCGGCTGCGCGACAACATACCCAGCGCCATCTTTACAGAAAAATACGAAGACTATCTGCAACTCGGCGTCGAAGAGTGGCGCAAGAGCTACGCCGAACACGAGGTGCTGGGGAAGAAAGCGGTGTTGTTCGTCATGGTGGACGACACCCGCAACTGCGACGAGGTCGGCGAACATTTGCAGAAAATTTGCCCCGAGCTGGAAGGCGCGGTGCTGGTCATTCACACCAAGAACAACGGCGAAATTTCGGAAGCCGCCTCCGGCAAGAATCAGGATGAACTGAAGTTGCTACGCAAACAATCCAATGAGATAGACACCTGGCACAGCCCGTTCAAAGCCATCGTCTCCGTGCTGATGCTCAAGGAGGGCTGGGACGTGCGCAACGTCACCACCATCGTCGGCCTGCGCGCCTATGCGGCACAGAGCAACATTCTCCCCGAGCAAACTTTGGGGCGCGGGCTGCGCCGCATGTACTTCGGCTCGGACATTCCGGAAACCGTCTCGGTCATGGGCACGCCCGCCTTTATGGAATTTGTCGAATCCATCCAGAGCGAGGGCGTCTCCTTCGAGCGCGTGCCGATGGGGCCGGGCACCGGGCGCAAGGATTCGCTGATCGTCGAGGTGGATACGCAGGACACGGAAAAAGATATTGATGCGCTGGACATCGCGCTGCCCCGGCTCACGCGGCCCGCAGCTTGAGCAATGCGAAACGCGGATAGATTACAGAACTCATGCGTCCAATTGTAACCTACAATGTCGTCCAGATGAAAATATGATAGTCGTCCAAACGAAAGTGTCATGGCCGTGCAACGAGACCTGTTTTATCGCTCCGTTTCTGGCCGGGCATTTATGGCCTTTCCACCAACCAGCCTTATTAGCAGACTAACGCGGTTGGGTATTCCGGAGAGCAGTAGTCAACAAAACCCGGGGATGCGACTGGGCCACACTGACCTTTTTGCTCGAGACTCGTGTCGGCAAGTGGCTATATTGGAGTTTATTTGGGTTTTCGGCTTTGCGGCAGGCTAGTTATAAATCATAATGTTACGACGATTAACGGTATAACCAGCCAAATATAAACGCAAGACAACTTTATATTTGACGGCTTTCACACGGCTTCGAAACACCTACCGCCCACCAAAAAAAACCGGCGACGTGCCAGAAAATCAGCCATAAATCCGTCAGCAAGCGAGACTTGAAAATGGTGCAAATTGGTTTAGCTTATTAGATGAGGCAACGAATTAGGTTTCATTTGATTGTTACGTGAGGCAGCGGGCATACTGGAATAAACGGCAAACAACAAAAAACTCGCAGAACACAAGGTGTTATGCGGGTTTTGTGGATGGTGTTAGACGGGAAAATACTGTTTGGTGGTGCCGGGTGCAAGAATCGAACTTGCGACTAAGCGTTACGAGTGCCTTGTTTTACCATTAGAACTAACCCGGCTCTGGGTCGCCTGCAATGTGCTTGGCAGGTGCAAATTATAACCCGCTCTTCCAGTTTTTGGTGCGGGGCAAGCCCACGCATATTTATCATGCGGAACCGAGCGACCTCGGCAGTGGGAACACCACGTTTTCGCTGATGCCGTCCATTTCCCGCACTTCCTTTGCCCCGAACCGCTGCAGCCGTTCGATAACCTCCTGCACCAGCACTTCGGGCGCGGAAGCGCCCGCCGTAATGCCCACGCGCGATTTTCCGGCCAGCCATTCCGCCTGCACCTCGTCGGCGTTGTCCACCAAGTATGCGGCCACTTTCATGTTGCGCGCCACCTCGCGCAAGCGGTTCGAGTTCGAACTGTTGGGGGAGCCGACCACGATAATCAGGTCGCATTGCCCAGCCATAATCTTGACCGCGTCCTGCCGGTTTTGCGTGGCATAGCAAATATCGTTTTTCTTGGGGCCGACAATGCTGGGGAAGCGCGCCTTGAGCGCGGTGATAATGGCGGCAGCATCGTCCAGAGAGAGCGTGGTCTGGGTGACGTATGCCAGATTGTTCTCATCCGCGACCGCGAGATGCTGCACATCTGCGGGTGTCCCCACAAAATACATGCCACCCTCGCTCTGGCCCATGGTGCCTTCTACCTCGGGGTGCCCGGCATGGCCGATCATGATGATCTCCTTGCCTTTTTCGCGCATGAGCGTCACCTCGATATGCACCTTGGTCACCAGCGGGCAGGTGGCGTCAAAGATTGTCAGCCCGCGCGCTTCGGCCTCGCGCCGCACCGCTTTCGACACCCCGTGTGCGCTGAAGATGAGGATGCCGCCGGGCGGGGCGTCCGTCAGGTTTTCGATGAATACCGCGCCCTTGCGCCGCAGGTTGTCCACCACGAACTTGTTGTGCACCACTTCGTGGCGCACGTAGATGGGTGCGCCGTGCAGCGCCAGCACCCGCTCGACGATTTCGATGGCGCGGTCAACGCCTGCGCAGAAACCACGCGGTTTGGCCAGCAGTAAATCCATCAGGTTTTCTCCGGCTTATGGATAAAGCTGTCCAGCAACAACAGCGCCGCCCCGCAGGTGATGGCCGAATCCGCGACATTGAATGCCGGAAAATGGTACCCGCCCCAGTGAAAGTCCAGAAAGTCCACCACGTAGCCATAAGAGATGCGGTCGGTCAGGTTGCCGAGCGCGCCGCCCAGCACCAGCGCCAATGCAAAGCAGAACAGTTTTTGCTGCCCGTGCCTGTGCAGCAGCCAGGTAATCCATACCGAAGCTACCACGGCGATGGCGGTAAACAGCCAGCGCTGCCAGCCGCCCGCATCGCTGAGCATGCTGAATGCCGCGCCCTTGTTGTGCGCCAGCACCAGGTTGAAAAAACCCGTTAGCGGCAGGCTTTCACCGTAGACGAAATGGCCGCTGATCCACTGTTTGCTGATCTGGTCGAGAATGATTATCAGCGCGCTCAGGCCGAGCCAGCGCGATAGATCAAGCATACCGGCGCGCCCCGTTCTCTGCGTCATCTCCTTCGACGCAAGAAACGCAGCGGCCACACAAGGCCGGATGATTGACGTTATTTCCCGCATCGGCGCGGTAATGCCAGCAACGCTCGCATTTTTGGTGGGTGCTGGGCGTCACCGTGATGCGCTGCTCCGCTTCGCTGGCTACACGCTGAACCGTGGCGCGCGAAGTGATGAAGACAAAACGCAGGTCGTCTCCTAGGCGGGCGAGCAAATCAAAATCGTCCCCCGCGGCATATACGTCTAGCTCGGCTGCGAGCGCCTGGCCGACAAGCCCTGCGGCCCGCACCTCTTCGATCTGTTTGTTGGCTCTGGCGCGCCACTCGCAAATCACTGCCCAGTCTTGCATCAACCGGGCGCCACCTGCCTCTGCCAATGGCGGCAACTCGTACCACTGCTGCTCGAACACGCTCACGTCATCTTTGCCGTTCAACACCGCCCACACCTCTTCGCCGGTAAAGCTGAGTATCGGTGCCATCAATCGCACCAGGCTGTGGGTGATGTGGTGCAACGCATTCTGCGCGGAGCGGCGCGCAACGGAGTTTTGCCCGGCGGTATAAAGGCGGTCTTTCAAGATGTCGAGATAGAAGCCGCCAAGGTCTTCCGAGCAGAAGCTTTGCAGTTTCTGCACCCCCTGATGGAATTCGTAACGCCCGTAATCCGCGCAAACCTCGTCCTGCAATTTCCGCGTCAGCGCCAGCGCGTAGCGGTCTATCTCCAGCCACTGCTCCACCGGCATCGCATGTTGTGCCGCATCGAAATCGCCGATATTCGCCAGCAGGAAGCGCAGCGTATTGCGGATGCGGCGGTAGCTTTCCACCACGCGCTTGAGTATCTCGTCGGAGATGGTCAGTTCGCCGGAGTAATCGGTGGAGGCCGCCCACAGGCGCAGGATGTCGGCTCCAAGGGTGTCGAGCACTTTTTGCGGCGCGATCACATTGCCTTTGGATTTGCTCATCTTGTGGCCGTGCCCGTCCACCACGAAACCGTGCGTCAGCAAGGCCTTGAAAGGCGCGCGGCCATTGATGGCGCAACCGGTCAGCAAGCTGGACTGGAACCAGCCGCGATGCTGGTCGGAGCCTTCCAGGTACAGGTCGGCCGGCACATGCAGTTCCGCGCGCTGCTGTAGCACCGACGCGTGGGTGACACCGGAGTCGAACCACACGTCCAGCGTGTCCGCAAGTTTGCGGTAGTGCGCGGCATCTTCGCCCAGCAAATCCACCGAGTTCAGGTCAAACCACGCACCGATGCCTTCCTGCTCGACGCGCTTTGCGACCTGCTCCAGCAATTCCAACGTGCGCGGGTGGAGCTGCATCGTCTCCTTGTGTACGAAGAACGGCATCGGCACGCCCCAGTTTCGCTGGCGCGACACGCACCAGTCGGGGCGGTTTTTTATCATCGCCTCGAGGCGCGCGCGCCCCCAGGCAGGGAAGAATTCGGTTTGTTCGACCGCGCTGTCGGCGAGGTTGCGCAGCGTCGGCCCGTCATGCGTTGCCCGGGAACGCCCCTCACGCACCAGTTTTTCGGCATCCGCCGCCATCGGGTAGGCGGTGCTGTCCATGCCGATGAACCACTGCGGCGTGGAGCGGAAAATGATCGGCGTCTTGTGCCGCCAGCAGTGCGGGTAGCTGTGCCGCATCTTCTCCATGTGCAGCAGATGGCCGCTGGCCTGCAACGCATTCAGCACGATGTCGTTGGCTTTCCACACGAACACGCCCGCCAGCGGCGTATCGCCGGCGGGCGGCGTGGTGGAGATGAACTTGCCGTCATCCCCGACCGGGTTGTCGTTTGGCAAGCCGTATTTCTGCCCGATGAAGTAATCGTCCAGGCCGTGTGCGGGCGCGGTATGGACCAGGCCGGTGCCCGCTTCCAGCGTGACGTGTTCGCCGCAGATGACGGGCACGGTGCGCTCATGGAACGGGTGCTGCAATGCCAGCTTTTCCAGCGCCGCCCCCTTGCATTGTCCGACCGCTTCGCCGTTCAGTTGATAGCGCTGCAAACAGGCTTCCACCAGCTCCACAACCAGCAGCAGATAGCCCTTGCCGGTCTTTACCAGCCGATACGCGTGCTCGGGATGCACGCTCACCGCCTGGTTGGCGGGCAGCGTCCACGGTGTGGTGGTCCAGATCACCGCGTAGACTTTCGCATCAATCGGCAGCGACACGCCAAATGTTTTTTCCAGCGCGGCCTTGTCCTTGACCTCAAAACCCACATCAATCGCTGGCGAGGTTTTGTCCTCGTACTCCACCTCTGCCTCGGCCAGCGCCGACTGGCAATCCAGGCACCAGTTCACCGGCTTGCGCCCCTGGTACAGGTAGCCGCGCTCGTGGATGGTGCCGAGCGCGCGGATAATGTCGGCCTCGGTCTTGAAATCCATTGTCAGGTAAGGTTTATCCCAGTCGCCCAGCACGCCGAGGCGGATGAAATCTTTTTTCTGCCGTTCGATCTGCTCGGCGGCGTAATTGCGGCACAGTTCGCGGAATTGCGCGGGGGGGATCGCCTTGCCGTGCTTCTTCTCCACCTGCAACTCGATCGGCAAACCGTGGCAGTCCCACCCCGGCACATAAGGCGCATCAAACCCGGCCAGCGTCTTGCTCTTGACAATGATGTCCTTGAGCACCTTGTTCACCGCGTGGCCAATGTGGATGTCGCCGTTGGCATAGGGCGGCCCGTCGTGCAGCACAAATTTCGGGCGCCCTTGGCTGGCCGCACGGATTTTCTGGTAGCGCTGCTGCGCCTGCCATTGCGCCACCATCTGCGGCTCGCGCCGGGCGAGGTCGCCGCGCATCGGAAAAGAAGTTTCCGGCAGGTTGAGCGGGTACTTTTGTTCAGCCATTTTGCACAAACCATTGCTTCGCGTTGCTCACGTCCAGCGCGATCTGCCGCTTCAGCGTTTCCACGTCGGAATATTTTTCTTCGTCGCGCAGCTTGTGCAGGAAATCCACACGCATATGCTTGTTGTAAATTTGGCGTGCAAAATCGAACAGATGCACTTCCAGCACCGCCTTGCCATCATGATGCATGGTGGGCCGTATGCCCAGGCTGGCCACGCCGTCCATGGGCGGCAAGTCGTCGCCTTGCACCCGCAACTGGATGTTGGCGGTCGGGAAGCCGAGCTTGTGCCCCATGCCGTCGCCGTGCTCCACCCGCCCGCTGATGCTGTATGGCCGCCCCAGATAGCGCTGCGCCATACGCAGGTCGCCTTCGGCCAGCGCCGTGCGCACCGCCGTGCTGGAAATACGGATGCCGTCATGCAGCACGGTGTGCATGGCCTGCACCGCAAAACCGCGCTGCGCACCGATCTTTTCCATCAGCGCAAAATCGCCGCTACGCCCGCTTCCGAAACGGAAGTCGTCGCCGATCAGGGCAAACTTGACTGCCAGTTGTTCGTGCAGCGCGTTGATGAACTCGGCGGCGCTGGTTTGCGCGAAGCCCGTATCGAAGTGGCACACGTGTACGCGATCCAGGCCGAGTTCCGCGAACAGCTCCAGCTTCTCGCGCATGTTGGTTAGCCGCACCGGGGCTTGCAGCGGCGTGAAAAATTCGCGCGGGTGCGGCTCGAACACCAGCACCGCTGCGGGCAGTTCGCGCGACCGCGCCGCCTCTTTAAGTTGATCGCAGCGCAACCGGCTGCATGTCCGGAGAATGGAGTCCGCGAAGTATCAACATAAGGGCGCGGATTATACCTCAACATGCAACCCGCACAGCGGGGTGAGCCCGCGCGCGCTCCCGGCAAATTACGTCTTCTTTCTGGGGGTTTTCAGGGGTGAGCGGAGTTTCGGCTCCGTTGGGTCCGCGAATTCAGCGGTCCGCGCCCCCGCATTCCGGGAGAGCGACAAAACAACCATGGCGCAGGCGATCTGTCATTCCGGGCGATGCGCCATGATGGTCAGCGTTTTACGTTGGCATCGAGGGCTACACCTGCCTGCCTAGCCCTGTTGTACCACTTGATCGATGCCGCATAATCGCGGGGCGCGACATCATTGCCCACACCGTAAATGTCGCCGAGTTTTTTCATCGCCGGGCCGTAACCGGCATTCGCGGAATTTTTGAACAGTTTCATTGCGGCGGCAAGGTTGCCTTTTCCTTCTTCGCCCAGGCCCTGCTGAAAGAGAGCGGCCGCATCTACCGACTGGCCTGGTGCCGGTTGGGGGGTGGCCGTTTTAGTTGCGGCCTCCGCATCGGCCCTCGCTTTGGCCTCCGCCGCTTTTTCTGCCTCGGCCCTTGACCTGGCCGCTTCCGCGTCGGCCTCTGCTTTGGCCTTGGCCTTGGCATCCTCCGCTTTGGCTTTGGCTTCAGCCTCTACTTTGGCATCGGCCTCGGCCTTGGCTTTTGATTCCGCATCGGCTTTAGCCCTGGATTCCGCCTCCAGAAGACGTTTTTTCTCGGCTATGGCTTCAGCTTCGGCGCGGGCTTTCGCCGCAGCTTTTTCAGCCTCTGCGCGTGCCTTGGCCTCCGCAGCCTTGGTTGTGGCAGCTTCTCTTTCGGCTTTCAGTTTCGCCAAGGCCTGCTCCTGCTCTGCTCTTAATGCTTTCTCTTTTGCCAGTCTCGCCTGCTCGGCCTTTTCAAGTTCCAACCTGGCCTTCTCCGCTGCCGCCCTTTCCTTCTCCGCTGCCGCCCTTTCCTTCTCCGCTGCCGCCTTTTCCTTGGCCGCTTTTTCTTTTTCCAGCCTGACCTTTTCGGCATTGGCAGCCAGTTGCGCGGCGGTCAGTTTTTCTTTAGCCAGTTTTTCCTGGGCCAGTTTTTCCTTTTCCTGGACCATTCTTTCCTTTTCCTGGGCCAGTTTTTCCTTCTCCTGTGCCAATCTTTCTTTCTCCAGCCGGGCTTTTTCCAGTTTTTCGCCTTCCAGCCGGGCTTTCTCCGCCCGTTCCTGTTCGCGCTGGGTCTCTTCCCTGATCTTCGCTATTAGCGCTTGCTCCTGCTTGATCTTCTCTTCCAGCTCCTTGTCCGCTTTTTCTTTTTCCAGGTTGGCTTTCTCTATTTTCTCTCTTTCCAGCTTGGCCAACTCCAGCTTTTCTTGTTCCAGCTTGACCAGATCCGCCATTTGTTGCTGCAATTTCTCTCTCTCCTGCTTGGCCTTTTCGGCATCGGCCCTTGCCTGGGCTTCAGCAGACAGCGGTGCGGGTTTTGCCACAATTTCCGGCGGCGGTGCCGGGGGCGGGCTCAAGACAAACCATGCCGCGCCGGCACCTGCAATAATCAGCGCGCCGGCAGCGATGGCCCACGGGAATTTTTTCTGTTCAGGCGCTTGTGGCGCTGCATTTTCTGTGAACGGCGCAGGAATGCCCCGCGCTTCTGCGGCAGCTTTTCCCTCCGGTTTATTGTCGGAAGGCCCGGCTTTAACGGAGGGGCCGAGTTTCAGTTTGGCAACCTCTGCAAAATGTCCCTTGGGGTATTTTGCGAGATAAGCCTCGAAGTCTTTTGGGTCGGCGCTGGCTTTGACGCGGTGCCAGAAGTTGATTTCTGTCTGGGAAGAATCGGCTTCAGCGGCAGCCCCCGTTAGTGGTGCCCGGTTCGTTCCGCTACGCTCAAACTGATTTTTTTCCAGTACGGCGATTTTCGATTTTGCAAGATCGGTGAAGGTGCCGTCAGGATATTTATTCAGGTAAAGCTGCAAATCCGGGATGCTGGTACTGCTTTGAAGGCGCTTCCAATGCTCGAGCTCTTCCTGGTTGACCCCGGCGGTAAATTCGGGTTGCGAAAGCATGTCCGCCGTTGAGGAAACCACCGTTTTGTCGTAGATAACCGTCTCATCCGGCGCGGCCCCGGCTCCGGTATTGGCGGCCATCTCCCTTTCGGCTGCATCCCGCAACGCTGCGGAAAATTCGCCGGCGGTTTGGAAACGATCTTCCGGGCGCTTTGCCATGGCCTTTGCTACCACGTCATCGAGAGCCTTCGATACATTGAAGTTGAGCGCGGACGGTGGCACCGGATCCTGGTTCAGCACCTTGTGCATGATGGTGATCACGCTGCCGGTGAATGGGCGCTCGCCGGTGAGGAACTGGTACAGGATGACGCCGGAAGAATAAATGTCGCTGCGGCGGTCCGCGGCGATCCCCATGAACTGCTCCGGCGACATATGGGTCGGTGTGCCGAGCACGGTGCCGACTTGGGTGAGCTGCGAGGATTCGATTTTGGCGATGCCGAAATCTGCGACCTTCACCTCGTTTTCTTCGGTGAGGATGATGTTGGCCGGCTTGATGTCGCGGTGTACCACGCCCCGGTTGTGCGAGTATTCGAGCGCGGCGAGCAACTGCGACATGAGGCGCACGATGTCCTGCATGTGGAAGCGTTCGTTATTCTCGAAGTATTTTTTCAGCTCCTTGCCGCGGACAAACTCCATGGCGATGAACGCCATGTCCTGGTCTTCGCCGTATTCGTAAACGGCAACAATGTTGGGGTGGGTGAGCCGCCCGGCCGCCTGCGCTTCGCGGCGGAAGCGGCTGAGCATGTCCTTTGCCTCGGCGCTGTCGAGCATGGACTTGAGGATGGTCTTGATGGCGACCGTGCGCTCTATGAAGGGGTCGAACCCTTCATAGACTACGCCCATGGCACCCTTGCCGAGCTCCCGCTTGATCTCGTATTTGCCGAGTTTTGTCAGTTGCGGCATGTCATTTGATTGCTTTGTGCATCGGCTCGGTCAAAGGGTTTTCAGAAGTTGCGAGCCCCGGCTGCAACACGCGGAACCCGCTGGCATTCTCGGTCTTATTTTTGAATGCGCATGAAATCAGCCCATTATAACGCCCAACCGCGAAAATTAGGAGGACTGGACGCGCGACAGGGCGGGTGCAAGTTCCCGGTTTCTCTCGCCAGAGGGTTTTCTGGCCGCAACGGGAGGCATTGTACAATCCGAGCTGCGCGGCGAATATTTCGAACGCGCATGGAAGCTGTGGCGCCAGGAGTCTGCGCGGCAGCGCGAACACTACACCGGACGAGCGAAGCTTGGTCGAAAATTAAGCCACTCGGTGGGTTGTCTGGGTGTTAGCAAGGCGGTAACCGGCGAGATGCGGAGGCTACATGCAGCTTATCGCTACGCGCTCCCACATTGGGAGTCGGTTTCAAATGCCGCGTCACCGCCTCTCGCGGTAGTATCAACACCCTGTCAGCTGCGGTAGCTGGCGTTGATCTTGACGTAATCGTAGGAAAAATCGCAGGTCCACACCGTGGAGACCGCCGCTCCACGATCCAGAACTACGCGGATCGTGATGTCGCTCTGCCCCATGATGCGCTGCCCCGCTTCTTCGCGGTAGCTGGCAGCACGTCCGCCGTGCTCGGCCACCAGCACGTCATCCAGGTACAGTTTGAGGCGCTGTACATCGAGATCCTCTACACCGGCGTAGCCGATGGCGGCAAGGATGCGCCCGAGATTGGGGTCGGAAGCGAAGAACGCGGTCTTGACCAGCGGGGAGCGCGCCACGGCGTAGGCGATCTGCCTGCACTCTGCCGAACTGCTGCCGCCTTCCACCCTGACGGTGATGAACTTGGTGGCACCTTCGCCGTCGCGCACGATGGCCTGCGCCAACTGGATGGCCACTTCCGATACCGCAGCTTGCAGTTTGGCGAACGCTTCGCTGCCGGCGTCGGTGATGGCGGGCGCATCGCCCGCTCCGGTGGCGATCAGCACCAGCGCGTCGTTGGTGGAAGTGTCGCCGTCCACGGTGATGCAGTTGAACGATGCATCGCCCGCGTGGCGCACCATCTGCTGCAGCAAGGGTTGCGCTACCGCCGCATCGGTGGCGATGTAGCCCAGCATGGTTGCCATGTTCGGGTGGATCATGCCGGAACCCTTGGCAATGCCGGTGATGGTGACGGTTTTACCTGCAAGCGTTATCTGCCGGGAAGCGCCCTTGGCGACGATATCGGTGGTCATGATGGCGTGCGCGGCGTCCAGCCAGTTATCTTCGCGCAGGGAGCCGACACAGTGCGGCAGCCCGGCGATGACCCGCGCCAGCGGCAGCGGCTCCATGATGACGCCGGTAGAGAATGGCAGCACCTGATCCGCACCGCAATCCAGCAGGTTTGCGACTTCGGAACATGTGGCCCGCGCCGCAGCCAGCCCTGCGTCCCCGGTGCCGGCGTTGGCGTTGCCGGTGTTGACCACCAGCGCGCGGACACCCTTGCCTGACGCCAGGTGCTCGCGCGCCACGACCACCGGTGCCGCGCAAAAACGGTTTCGCGTAAAAATGCCCGCCACCGCAGATTGAGGGGCCAAATGCATGATCAGCAGATCCTTGCGGTCAGGTTTTTTGATGGCGGCTTCCGCCGTGCCCAGCAGCACGCCGCGTACGGTCAGCAGATCGCCTTTGCTTGGCGGGTTCAGGTTGACCGGCATCTAGTAGCGCCCGCCTTGCTTGTAAATATAGTTGCTCATTTCCACCGACTGCATATTCATGCGCCGCACGATGCCGTGCACATGCCGCACGATACCGCGCATCACGTAGTACACGATGGCCGGCTGGGAGTTGAGCAATGACTCGAAGCGCGCACGCTCCAGCAACAGCACCTTGCTGTCGGTCTTGGCGACCACGGTCGCGCTCACCTGTGTGGCGCTGCCGCCGACAAAGCCGATGATGCCTGCCAGATCGCCCGGCTTAAGCAGATGCAGCGTCATCTTCTCGCCACCGATTACCGCGTTGGCCTCCACTTCGCCGCTGCCCAGGATCAGCAGGGTATCTTTCATCCTGGAGTTGTCTCCTGGTTGCACCAGAACGTCGCCCGCCGCGAAGTCGCACACCGCAATCAGGCCGGCCAGCGCGTCAATCTCCGAATCGCGCAGCTCCTCGGACAAGGTGGAGTTACGCAACGCTTGCAGAATCAAATCGTCTGTTGTCATGGTTTTCTCCAAACTAAAATAAATCAGCTCAACTTTCCGTGGCACTGCTTGTATTTTCTTCCGGAACCGCACGGGCAGGGGTCGTTGCGCCCCACTTTTGCGCCTGGGCGCGTAATGGGTTGCCGCTCCGCCGTTTGATTCTCGTTTTGCCCGAGCGCCTCATCGTAATTGGCGTGGTGGTACTGCACGTTCCCGGGCGCGTGGGGCGCTTCCACCGCCTCGATATCCTGCTCGCTGCGGATATGCACGGTCATCAGCGTCTGCGTTACCTCGCGCTTGATGGTTTCCAGCATGGCGGAAAAAAGCTCGAACGCTTCCCGCTTGTATTCCTGCTTCGGATTTTTCTGCGCGTAGCCGCGCAGATGGATGCCCTGACGCAGATGATCCAGCGCCGCCAGGTGCTCGCGCCAGTGCATGTCCAGGCTTTGCAGCATAAGGATGCGCTCGTACTGGCGTATGGCTTCCGCATCTACCCGCTCCAGCTTGTCGCGGTACTGCCGTTCGGCGATCTGCCGGATGCGCTCGCGCAAGCCCTCCTCGTCCAGCTTCTTGTCCTCCTCCAGCCATTGCGCCAGCGGCAGGCTCAACTGGTATTCGGTGTGCAATGCTTTTTCCAGAGACGGGATGTCCCACTGCTCTTCCATGCTTTGCGGCGTGATGTATTCGCTGGTCAGGTCGTCCAACACCCCGTCGCGCATCGCCGAAATGGTTTCGGAAACATCCCGGCTTTCCAGCAGCTCGTTGCGCTGCTGGTAGATGACCTTGCGCTGGTCGTTGGCGACATCGTCGAATTCGAGTATCTGTTTGCGCATGTCGAAATTGCGCGCCTCGACTTTGCGCTGCGCGTTCTCGATGGCGCGCGTCACCCAGGGGTGCTCGATCGCTTCGCCTTCCGGCAGCTTGAATTTGTTCATGATCGCAGTCACGCGATCCGAGGCAAAAATCCGCAACAGCGGGTCTTCCAGCGACAGGTAAAAGCGGCTGGAACCGGGATCGCCCTGGCGTCCGGCGCGACCGCGCAGCTGGTTGTCCACGCGGCGCGACTCGTGGCGCTCGGTGCCCACGATGTGGAGGCCGCCGCTTGCTAGCACCTGCTCGTGCAACACCCGCCACTCGGTGCGCAACTGCTCGATGCGCCGGTTGCGGTCGGCATCGTCCAGGCTGCTGTCATCGCGCAAGCGATCAACCGGTTTTTCCACGTTGCCGCCCAGCACGATGTCGGTGCCCCGTCCGGCCATGTTGGTGGCGATGGTGATCATGCCGGGGCGCCCGGCCTGCTCCACGATCTCGGCTTCGCGCGCGTGCTGTTTGGCGTTCAGCACCTGGTGCGGCAATTTTTCTTTTTCCAGCAAGCCGGACAGCAGTTCGGAAATTTCGATCGAAGTCGTTCCGACCAGCACCGGCTGCCCGCGCCGGTGGCAATCATGGATATCCACAATCACCGCCCGATACTTTTCGTCCAGTGTCAGATAAACCTTGTCCATCATGTCCTTGCGGACGGTGGGCAGGTGCGGCGGAATAATCACGGTTTCGAGGTTGTAAATCTGCTGGAACTCGTAGGCTTCGGTATCCGCCGTGCCGGTCATCCCGGACAGCTTGGCATACATGCGGAAGTAGTTCTGGAAGGTGATGGAAGCGAGCGTCTGGTTTTCTTTGTTGATGGGCGCGCCTTCCTTGGCTTCCACCGCTTGGTGCAAGCCATCCGACCAGCGACGCCCCGCCATCAGCCGCCCGGTAAACTCGTCCACGATCACGACCTCGCCATCCTGCACCACGTAATGCTGGTCGCGGAAATACAGGGCGTGGGCGCGCAATGCGGCGTACAGATGGTGGATCAGGGTAATGTTGGCGGGGTCGTACAGGCTGCCGCCAGCGGGCAGCAACCCGCTGCTGGAGAGGAGCTGCTCGGCACGTTCGTGCCCCGCCTCGGTCAGCAATACTTGGCGGTTTTTTTCGTCCACGCTGTAGTCGCCCGGCCCGTCCTCTTCCTGCTGGCGCGTCAACTGGGGCGCCAGTTTATCCATGCGCAGATAAATATCCACGTTATCTTCCGCCTGGCCGGAAATAATCAGCGGGGTGCGCGCCTCGTCAATCAGGATGGAATCCACTTCGTCCACGATGGCGAAATTCAGCTTGCGCTGGTGGCGGTCTTCGGCCTGAGTGGCCATGTTGTCGCGCAGGTAATCGAAGCCAAACTCGTTGTTGGTGCCGTAAGTGATGTCGGCGGCATAGGCGGCTTTTTTGTCGGCGTGTTCCATCTGCGACAGGATGACGCCGACCGAAAGGCCGAGGAACTTGTATAGCCTGCCCATCCATTCCGCGTCGCGGCTGGCCAAGTAATCGTTCACCGTTACCACGTGCACGCCCTGCCCGGACAGTGCGTTGAGATAGGCGGCCAAAGTTGCCATCAGCGTCTTGCCCTCGCCGGTGCGCATTTCGGCGATCTTTCCGTAATGCAGCGCCATGCCGCCGATCAGTTGCACGTCAAAATGGCGCATCTGCAACGCGCGCCGACCCGCTTCGCGCACCACGGCGAAGGCCTCCGGAAGCAGGTCGTCAAGCGACTCTCCCTTGCCGTAGCGCTGTCTGAAGTCATCGGTCTTGCGGCGCAACTCTTCGTCGGACAACTTTTCCAGCGTGGGCTCGAGCGCGTTGATCGCCCGCACGGCTTGGCGGTATTGCTTGAGCAGGCGGTCGTTACGGCTGCCAAATATGTTTTTCAGCAAATTGGGAATCATTATTTCGGGCTTTTCTCGGGCCGGTCACTCCCGGATGTCAGATAAATAAACCAAATAAAAAGGGTGAGGTGACACACCTCACCCTCAAGCGATGCCAGTGCGCGTCAGCTCGCTGCGCTGTTCAACAAACGGTCGGGGTTTTGGGCGATACCTTTGTATCTCACTTCAAAATGCATGTGGTTGCCGGTAGAACGGCCAGTGCTGCCGACTCTGGCGATCTCCTCCCCACGCCGCACGACTTGTCCGACCCTGACCAGCAGCCTGGAAGCATGCGCATAGCGCGTAACAATGTCTTGGCCGTGATCAACTTCCAGCATATTACCATATTGCTCGTGGTAACCCGAATACACCACGATGCCGCTGGCCGCCGCCATAATCTGCGTACCTTCCGGCACGACGAAATCCACGCCCTCGTGCATCGCGTTCTTGCCGGTAAACGGATCGGGGCGCCAGCCGAAGTTGGAAGAACTCCACCCATCCCTGATTGGCGATACGGCGGAAATCATCTTCTTATCGAGCCTGACCTGCGTCAGCATGGTCTCCAGCGCCAGCAGCTTGTCGTTGCGGTCATTCAGCAAGGCCGCCAGTTCGGATAGCTGACGGTTCATGCCGTCCAGGGAAATGTCCTGTTGCGCGGGCAGGTAAGGCCCGCCTTGGGCGGGCGGCCCATCAAAATTGAATTCCTGCGGCTTGATCCCGCCCAGTTTTGCCAGGCGGGCGCCAAGCGCATCCAGACGCACCAATTGAGCCTGCATCCGGCCCAACTGGGCCGCCATGGTATCCATGCCTTCGCGCAAATAGAACTGCTGCTTCAGCTTGCCTTCGGCCTGCACACCCGCCAGCCAGGCGCGCATCCCGGCGCTCAACGCTTCCGGCTGAAAGCGGGCAATGGCATATTGCACGGCGAAAGCGGATGCCAGCAGCAAACCGATAGCCAGCAGTGCGGCCAGCAGCAGGTGCGAGCCGCGCAAAGTGATGCTGCGGGCTTTTGCAAAGCGGTTAGAAACTAGAATAACATTCATGTTCCACCCTCGGTATTTGATGAAGTGTCAAAACGCTTGAACTCTTATCTCGGTGCAAGCCAGGAGCTGCGCCGGTTATCCGGCAAGGCAGAGCAGCTTCTCGCGTTGCAGCAGGTTTACGAGCGGCTGACGCCCCCCTCCCTGACGCGCGCCAGCCGTGTGATTACAGCGGAACAGCAAACCCTGGTTCTGGCCGCAGACAATGGCGCGGTGGCCGCAAAGCTGCGCCAACTCGCACCGCAACTGGCCTGCCAGTTCCAAAACGCGGGTTGCGAGGTTACTCGAATTCAGGTCAGGGTGCAAGTTGCCAACCCGCCCGCCCGGCGCGCCTCTGCCCCGGTACGATTAAGCGATGCGGGGCGAAAGAGGTTGGCGGAATTGACTGGTGACTTGCCGGATTCGCCGTTAAAAAATGTACTGCGCAGGCTTGCCGGGAAAAAAGGTTGAAAGGCGAGCGCCCGGCTCACTCACAACAAAATCTTCCACCCGATCAGCACGTACCGCTCCAGCACATACAGCGCGGCAAAGACCAGCGCCGCAAGCACCGCAAAACGCACGATTTGCCATGCCAGGTTGAGGTAGCGGCGGTTGCGGGTAAACAGATACATCCCGCCGGACAGAATGATGGCGAGAGCGAACAGGATGAACAGCAGGCGCAGGATGAGCATGGGTTTTCCTTGCGATTTTCCCCTTCAGCGGCGGCGAAAGGATGAGGCGGCGCCGGAAAAGGGACCGTTCAGGCGGCCTGTAACTGCAAACGCAGAAACGCCGGCGCTTCCTCGGCTTTATCGAAAGTGACAAATTCCCAGGCCTGCTCGTCGGCCAGCAGGGCGCGCAGCAAGGCGTTGTTGAGCGCGTGCCCGGACTTGTAGCCGGAGAATGCCCCGATCAGCGGGTGCCCGAGTAAATACAGATCGCCGATGGCATCCAGCACCTTGTGCTTGACAAACTCATCCTCGGAGCGCAACCCGTCCGGATTGATGACGCGGTACTCGTCCATCACGATGGCGTTATCCAGGCTGCCGCCCAGCGCCAAACCCTGGGCGCGCATGGCCTCGACGTCCTGCATGAACCCGAAGGTGCGGGCGCGGCTCACCTCCTTGACATAGGAATGCTCACCCAAATCCACCGTTACGTCCTGCTTGCTGGTGGAAAATACCGGGTGGGCAAAAGCGATGGTGAAGTTCAGCTTGTACCCGTTAAACGGGTCAAAGCGCACCCATTTGTCGCCGTTTCTAACTTCCACGGTTTTCCTGATACGGATGAATTTTTTGGCGGCTGGCAGCTCGGCGATGCCCGCAGATTGCAGCAGAAAAATAAAAGTGCCCGCGCTGCCATCCATGATCGGCACTTCCGCGCTGTTCAAGTCCACATAGGCATTGTCTATGCCCAGTCCGGCAAAAGCGGACATCAGGTGCTCGACGGTGGCCACGCGCACTCCGTTTGCTTCCATGCAGGTGGATAAGCGGGTGTCGTGTACTGCATGAGCTTCGGCGCGGATTTCTGCCGCCGGGGCCAGATCCACTCGGCGAAACACAATGCCGCTGTTGGCGGGCGCGGGCCGCAAGGCGAGGTCAACTCTCTCGCCGGTATGCAAGCCCACCCCCGTCGCTTGAACCGGATTTTTCAGCGTACGCTGTTTAACCATGTCACTTTTGGGACGATATATTTAAGGCGCAGTATAACATGCGCCGTATCAATGGGTTGGAGCATTTTTATGGCGCTTGCCAGTGTCCCGACTTTCCACCCTGTTTCTCCAGCAAACGTATCTGGCTGATTACCATACCCCGGTCAACCGCCTTGCACATGTCGTAGATGGTCAGCAGGGCAACGCTGACTGCGGTCAGCGCTTCCATCTCGACGCCGGTGCGACCAAAAGTCTCTGTCGTAACAATGCAGGCAATAGCAGAATTTTCCTGATCCACCTGGAATTCCACCGCGACGCGGGTGAGATAGAGCGGGTGGCATAACGGGATCAATTCGGAGGTGCGCTTGCTTGCCTGAATCGCTGCAATGCGCGCCACGCCCAGTACATCGCCTTTTTTGGCGGTACCGGAGGCGATCAGCGCCAGCGTGGCGGCGTTCATCCTGATATTGCCCGAGGCCTTCGCGATCCGCAGAGTCTCGCTCTTGCAACCGACATTGACCATATGGGCTTGCCCGCTTTCGTCGAAGTGAGTCATGGTGTCCGCCATACCGTTACTCCCCTCTCGCCCAGTGATCCATGCGCTGCAAGTCAGAATCGCGCGTTTCCAGCCACGTGCCGCCGCGGTCGGTTTGTTCTCTTTTCCAGAATGGCGCGGCTGTTTTCAAGTAATCAATGATGAACTCGCAGGAGGCGAAGGCTTCGCGGCGGTGCGCCGCCGCCGTGGCGACCAGCACGATTTGCTCGTTCGGCTGGAGCGGGCCGATGCGGTGGATAACGCGCGAACCGAGCAGATTCCAGCGCGCCGCCGCCTCGCCGATGATCTTTCCCAGCGCCTTTTCGGTCATGCCGGAATAATGTTCCAGAAAGATATTTTCTATCCGACCCTCGTTGCTGAAGTCCCGCACCAGCCCAACGAAGCTGACCAGCGCGCCGATTTTTGCGCTGCTGTGGCGTAGTGCCGCCATTTCTGCGGCAACATCGAAGTCGCTTTCCTGTATCGAAATGCTCATGGTCATCCGCCGGAAATGGGCGAAAAGATAGCGACCTCGTCGCGGTCGCCGATGCGCGAGGCCAGCCCGGAAAACTCCTGGTTGATCGCGCAGCGCACGCGGTTATCGGCCAGCTCGCACGCCCACGCTTCCCCGCGTGTGCGCAGCCATGCCAGCAGTTCGGCCAGAGTGGTCAGGCTTTCCGGAATCTCCGCCGTTTCGCCCGAAATTTTCAGTTGCTCTCGCGGGCGGCCAAAATACACCAGTTGGATTTTCACGATGCACCTTTGTTTGGAAAGGAAAAGAAATTCATGATGAAGGCAGCCACGGTTTCCGGTTGGTTGATGTCGAGCGCGGGCAGCGGGAACGGGCCTTTGCTATCCGTTATGACCGCGACGATTTGCGGGTCGGACGGGTAAATATTCTGCCAGTCCGGCCTGGTGCGGTTTTCTTCGCGGAACACTTCCAGCTTCGGGATGGTGGCGCATTTGTAGCCCTCCGCCAGAATCAGGTCGCAAGGCGAGAAGCGCGCGCACAGCTCTTCCATGGCGGGCTCTTTTTCCTCGCGCAGCTCGTGCATCAGCGCCCAGCGTTGCGCAGAGATTATCATCACTTCGCCCGCCCCGGCCTGGCGGTGTCGAAAAGTGTCTTTGCCCGGTTTGTCTATATCGAAATCGTGGTGGGCGTGCTTGATGACGGCGATGCGCAGGCCGCGCGCGGTCAGCAGCGGGATGACTTTCTCCAGCAGAGTGGTTTTACCGCTGCCGGAGTATCCGGCGAAGCCGATTATTTTCTGGTCAGACATGGAGCAAGGCTCACTTCCATCATAAGTTTCTGTTTGCCGATCTTGCCGCATCAGCCTCGCGCGCCGCCAGGCCAGCTTGAACCAGCTCGTCATGCGAATTGATATTGGCGAACGCGGCGGCATTATCGAACACGACTTCGTGCAGGCGCAATGTGTCTTGCCAGTCGGCCACCTTGCGGCCACCGGAATGCAGGTAGGCATCGAGGCCGGACAATACGCTTTTGCGATAGAGCCCGATGGTGGGCTGCCGCTTCCCGCCGACAACTGCGACAGCGGCGTCCACTGCATCCGCGCCGACAGCGGCAAGCAGGCGGGGCAGTAGGTCGTCCGGCAGGAACGGCGTATCGCACGGAACGCAGGCGACCAGCTCGTATTGCGCAGAGTGCAGGGCGGCATGCAGCCCGGCCAGCGGCCCGGCCCAGCCGGGTATCCGGTCAGCAACAATCCGGTGCCCGAAATGCGTGTAACCATCGGGCGCACCGTTCGCGTTGATCAGCACCTCGCCGCTCTGCCCGCCAACGCTATCCAGCACCCAGCCCAGCAAAGGTTTCCCGCGCAGAAGCTGCAAGCCCTTGGCCCCGCCGATGCGCTTGCCCAGGCCGCCCGCCAGAATGACGGTAGTGATCGCGTGCCGCATTTACTGATTGAACGGCTGAACCTGTACGGTGCTGCCCGCCTCGACATTTCCCTGCGTTGCGGGCAATACGATGAAACAGTTGGCTTTGCTCATGGAGCTGAGGATGCCCGAGCCTTGTTCGCCCGTGGTGCGCACCGCCAGTCCGCCGGTTTCGTCGCGCTCGAGTATGCCGCGCTGGAACTCGGTGCGCCCCGGAATTTTGCGGATGCGACCCGCGCTGACGGCCTGGAACTCCAGCGGCGGCCCGGGCTGTTGCCCCATCAGCACGCGCAACGCATCGCGCACAAACTGCTGGAAGGTGACCATGACCGCGACCGGGTTGCCGGGCAAGCCGAAGAAATGGCTGGTTCCGATTTTGCCGTAGGCGAGCGGCTTGCCCGGTTTCATCGCGATTTTCCAGAATACGACTTCGCCGATTTCGTCGAGCAACTGTTTGACGTAATCGGCTTCGCCCACGGATACCCCGCCGCTGCTGATGATGGCGTCGGCCCGACTGGCAGCGTCCAGCAGTGCCGTTTTGAGGCTTCCCCGGTCGTCGCGGATTGCGCCCATGTCAATCACCTCTACGCCCAGCTCGCCCAGCATGCCCATCAGCGTATAGCGGTTGCTGTCGTAAATCCGGCCAGCCGCCAGCGGTGATCCGGGCTGCTGCAATTCGTCTCCGGTCGAAAGCAGCGCGACTTTCAGCTTGCGGTAAACCGTGATCCGGCTGAATCCCAGCGAGGCCAGCAAACCCATTTCGGCGGGGCGGATCACCTGCCCGCGCGCAAGCACCAGCGCGTCTTTGGCGATGTCTTCTCCGGCCAGGCGGATATTCCCGCCGGGCCGGTGATCTCCCGCGATTTCAACCAGATCGCCATCGGCCCTGGCTTCCTCCTGCATCACCACGCAATCGCATCCATCCGGAATCAGCGCGCCGGTCATGATGCGCACACATTCTCCTGCTCCAATCCGCCCGGCAAACGCATGGCCGGCAAACGTGCTGCCCGCGATCTTCAGTTTGCGCGGGGTGCCGGCAAGATCTGCGTAGCGCAGCGCATAACCGTCCATCGCCGAATAATCGTGCGGCGGCACGTTCATCGGGGACATGATGTCTTCCGCCAGCGTGCGCCGCAGCGCATCGCACAGCGAAATAACCTCCCGCT
>VIKH01000018.1:27340-47273 GCA_008080515.1 Gallionellaceae bacterium
CGCTCCGAGGGTACGTCCAGAAATTTACGGATGAACTGGCGCGCCTGCTCGACCGGCATCGAATTGGGGTCGTAATCGTTCATCGCCGCGAGCGCGGTAAGGAGGGGGCCTTGGGTTTTCATGCTGGCTATCCGCCGATATAAGACATTTCAATTTTTCGGGCTGCCGATGCGGTGCCCGGGGTGCTGGCGCTGCGCAGCTCCGAATACCGGTCCGTGCGCGTGCGCCACAGGTGCGAGGTTGCGGCGGCTATTTCCTGATCGGTGTTCCCGCCGCGCAGCAGCGCCCGCAAGTCGTGGCCGCTTGCCGCGAACAGGCAGGTGTAAAGCACGCCTTCGGTGGACAATCTGGCACGGGTACAGTCGCGGCAGAAACTTTGGGTGACGCTCGAAATCACCCCGATCTCGCCACCGCCGTCGGTATAGCGCCACCGTTCAGCCGTTTCGCCGGCGTGGTTCGGCTCGATTGCTTCGAGCGGCATGTGCGCGGCGATGCGTCTCACCACTTCCGACGAGGGAACGACCTCATCCATTTTCCAGTCGTTGGAAGCGCCCACATCCATATACTCGATAAACCGCAGGATAAATGGGGTGCCCTTGAAATGGCGCGCCATGGGCACGATTTCCTGGTCGTTCATGCCGCGCTTGACCACCATGTTCAACTTGATCGGGCCGAAACCGGTCGCGTGTGCAACCTCCAGGCCGCGCAGCACCTGCGCCACCGGGAAATCCACCCCGTTCATGCGCCGGAAGGTATCATCATCCAGCGAGTCGAGCGAGACGGTGACACGTTGCAGGCCCGCATCTTTGAGCGACCGCGCCTTCTTGGCGAGCAGCGACCCGTTGGTGGTCAGCGCCAGATCCAGGCCGCGCCCGTCCGGCGTTTTCAGTTGCGCGAGCATTTCGATCAGGTTTTCGATGTGTTTGCGCAGCAACGGCTCCCCGCCGGTCAGCCGGATTTTTCTGACGCCATGCGCGACGAAAATCCGCGCGATACGGGTGATTTCCTCGAAATTCAACAGGGCACCACGCGACAGGAATTCGTAATCTTTGTTAAAAAACTCTTCCGGCATGCAGTACACGCAGCGGAAATTGCAGCGGTCGGTCAACGAGATGCGCAGGTCTTGCAGCGGGCGCGCCAGCATATCGGAGGCAACTCCAGGCGGCGCACCAGTTGCGGGCGGAATCATCGGGACAGCGTGGCATGTTCCGTGTTCCGCCCTAACAGTAAATTTTTCTGGCATGGCGGGGATGCGTGTTCCATATACGGCGTAAGGTTTGAAGTATAACAAAATTGCCACATCGGCCCGATGCGCGGCATTGAAATGGCTTTCGCATATCATGGGTGTTAAACTTTTGCGGTGCTCGCATCGCAGGGTGCGATGCGGGCATGAGACTCTTTTCAAAAAAGGCGCCGGTAGAGCCAGGAAGTTGTGAAGCATGTGACGTGGCAGTTTTGCCGGTAGAAACGGGGCGCGTAGCCCACCCATGCAAACAGCGGGGTTGACCGCAAAGTCGGTCTTTCGCGCGCAGTCTAAGGAAACGCAGATTTAATCCGTTCGTGGTGAGCCAGTCGAACCATGATCGGGTTAACAAGCTCAGGGCGAACGGATGATTTAATCTGCGTTTCCCTAAAAGGGCGCACGTGTTATCAGGGTGGATGCGTCACAATATGCCACCTGATTGAATCACTCAAGGCGAGCTCTAAATTACAGTTATTTTCCCGGTCAGGTTGTCGAAAGTTGTTTGCATGATGATTTCAAAAATTTCCGCATTTGTAGAACAAGTCAGGCCCAAGGCAGACGCTTTGCCGCAGATCGCCACCCGCCCCCTCAAAGCTTGTCTGTGGACGCTGATTTTGATCGGCGTGGCAGCCCGCCTGTTGCCGCTGGTGGATTTTGACAACCGCCTGTTCTGGCAATATGTCACCGAAGACGGCTATCTGCTGCAAACGATCGCACGCAACATGGCCATCGGGCTGGGCATGTCAACCGCTGAAGGAACCATACCCACAAACGGGGTGCAGCCCCTTGTGACCTTCCTGTTTGCGGCCCTGCATTTCATTGCCGGAGGATCGAAGGCTTCCGGCATCGTATTGGTGACCCTGTTTTCCACCGTTGTTGCAGCGGCGGCGGGATACTACGCATTCAGGGTTGCCGCGCACGCATTCTCCGGACTGAAACACGGGCGGGAACTTGCTGCTGCCGCTGCGGCAGCGTGGTTTGCTGCGCCGCACATCATCACGCACAGCATGAACGGGCTGGAAACCGGGCTTTATTACGCCGCCATTCTTTTCACGCTCAACTATTACCTGTCTCTCGTTTCGGATAGCTCGCCGCCTTTTACCCTGGCGCAAAGACTGGTGCTCGGCGCACTGCTGGGGCTGACTTTTCTCGCCCGGAATGACGCGGTTTTCTTTATTGGGGGGCTGTTGCTGGCACACCTCGCGCTGGGTGGTGAAACCGCCGGGGGTGGCCGCCGCCACCGGCTGAACGACTGCCTTGTCGCCGGGGTGACCAGCCTGCTCATCGCCGCACCCTGGCTGATAAATAATTACGCCCTGTTTGGATCCATCGTACCGATCAGCGGCATTTCCGAATCTCGCGGCGCCCATCTGGGGCAGAACCTGCCCGGCGTTCCAGCCAACGCCTTCAGTTCGGCATTTCTCTATGCGCCTGTCCCGATGGCGCTCCAGAAAGTGTCACCTGTCATCCTGATGTCGCTCGTCTCCGTTACGCTATCGCTCCTGTGTTTCTGGTTTTTCGCCGCCAGGCTAACCCTCGCATCGCGGCGTTTTTTCCTGGGTTACCTCGTGTTTGCGTTGTGTATATTTTCGTACTACGGCCTTTTCTTCGGGGCGTCCCATTTCCTGTCCAGATACATTTCGCCACTTTCGCCTTTCCTGTGGTTTGGCACCTGTGCGACGATTTTCTTTTTGCTGCACCTGACCGCCCGCACCCTTGCCGGATTCCATCGCGCCGCGCTTTCGGTAGCGCTGGCAGCGGTTCTGGGCGCAACGGCATTTGCGCTTTCCGACGTTGTGCGGGGTTATTCGAAAGGCACCTCCCAGATGCACCGGCAGGTTGTCAGGTGGGTTCAGCAAAACGTCTCCGAATCGCAGTGGGTCGGCGCAACACAAACCGGCACGCTGGGTTATTTTCATGACAAAACGATCAACCTTGACGGAAAGGTCAACCCCGCCGCTCTTCGCGCCATTCTCCAGAAAGGCCACGTTCTGGAATACGCGAGGAACTCGAAGATAGACTACATCGCCGACTGGTACGGCATGGCGGACTGGGTGAAACACGACCGGCAATTTGCCGAAGAATTTGAGGTCGTCGTCAGGGACGAACAGGCTAATCTGGGTGTCTTGAGGCGCATTCACCCTATTCAACCGCGAAGTTAGCCGTCGGATGACACGCATTTTCGCGGGTTATCGTCATTTGCCGGTTACTGCGCTTTATTGAATACGGTTCCCAGCAGATTGGCTTTTGACAGGTGGCGGAGGGCGTCGTCAATCTCGCGCTTGGTGGACATGCCGTTCGCTACCACCATCAGGATGCAGTCAATTTGCGGGATGACGGCGATGGCGTCATCGCTGTGCAGCAGGGACGGCAAGTCGAAGATGGTGATGCGCGACTCGTAATGTTCGCGCAGCTCCTTTATCAGGCCGGAGATGGCGCTCGAAGAAAGGGTTTCCGATGGGTTTCTTGCCGCGCTTCGGGTCGGCAGCACCACGAGTCTCGGTATATCCGGGTTGACGAAAATATCGGACAGTTCGGCTTTCCCTTCCAGCAGATCGTTCAGAGATTTATCCATGGGTAAGCCGAGGTAAGTTCCTATTCTCGGTTGGCGCAGGTCAAAATCCACCAGCATGGCAGTCCTGTCGGTCTTCTGGGCGATGCTCATGGCCAGGTTGATGGCGACTACAGTTTTCCCCACGGCTGGCGTGGGCGAAGTGACGGCCAGGGTGCGCCAGCCGTTCTCTTCCATTTTTTGCAGTATCTGCGTGCGGAGCACGTCGAAGATCAGGCTCGTAGGGTCGTTTTTGTTGAACGCGAAAATCCGGTGTTTTTCCAGGTGCCCCGCACGTAACTTGACCACGCGCGTCTTGCTATAGCTGACTTCCAACAAATTTTCGGCTTGGAAAGTGTGTTTTTCGAGCAAACGCTCCTGCTGCGGTTGGGCTGCGGGGGCAGCCTCTTTTGACTGCTGCTGTTTGACCTTCTCGATAGCTTGTTTGATGCGTTCCATTTCCCACCCTTAAAACAGTCTGGCCTGTATCTTCGCTAACACGACATCCAGCGGCATATAAAACAGATGGATTGCGGCGGTCGCAACCAGCGTGGCTCCGACGAATGCAATAAGCGACAGCTTGATCAAGCGCTTCTTGCGCACCTCTTCCTCGTGGATAACGAGATAGGGGATGACCGCCAGCGGCGGTTGGCCCAATACATGCGCCAGCGCATTCGCACCGCGTATCCGCTGGTCAACGGTGGCCATTAGCACCAGCATTCCTCCCGATGAGGCGAACGCGAGGAGCAAGCCCATCACAAAAATTTTCCCCCGGTCGGGTTTGAACGGTTTTTCGGACATCAGCGGGGGTTCGAGCAGCGTAAAACGCTCTGCCTTGTTTTCGCTTTCCAGATTTTCTGCAATTTTTGCATTCATCTTCTTGTTGTAGATTTCTTCGTATTTTTTTTGCGCGTTGTCGCGGTCGCGGATGAGGATCTCCAGCCCCTGTTTTACCCTCGGCGTCATTTCCATGGCATGTTCGTTCTGGGCGATTTTATTTTGCAGCACTTTTCTCTGCTGTTCGAGCGATTCCAGTCTGGCGCGGGCCGTATCCACCTTGGCTTGCGCCAAATATGAGGCCAGGCTGGTGGCGGGTGCCGGTGCGCTTTGCGCCTCCCGCACTTCTGTCGTTTGCTCCAGCACCGCAATTTTCAGTTTGAGCGCCCGCAGATCCGGGTGTGATTCTGTATAGATGGCCGAAAGCTTGGCATGTTCAGCCTTAAGCCTTTGCAATTCTTGAGAGGGGAGTTCTCCGCCGCCGCTCTTGGCGGCGGACAGCTCGACCTCCAGCGTGCGGAGCTCGTCTTTGGTGCTCCGGATATCCCGCTCGACTTCGTGCAGGTCGGTTTCGGCGCGGCCCAACATGTTAACCCGCAATATCTCCTGCTCCGGCAGGTTGTTGATGTTCTGCCTTTTGTACGACGCGATCAGATCCTCCAGGCGGTCAACCTCCGCCTTCAGCTTGTCGGATTCCTGTGTGAGAAAAAGCGTGGCCTCCGTTGCGCTCTCGGTGCGCAGCTTGACGTTCCAGTCCAGAAAAAGGGCGACGAGATCCTTGGCTACGTTATAAGCGATGTCCGAGTGCCGATCTTCAAACGACAGCTTGAAGGCGATGGTCGTTTTGCCGATGCGGTAGTTTTGTATGGCGTCAACATTCACCAGTTCGATACCGATGCGCCCCCTCATCCCGTCCACCAGCTCGGTGGAGGTCCGCGAACCGCCGCTATCCCTGAAGATATTGTATTTGCTGGCGATGCGCAGCAAACTTTCGCGGGTCAACACCCGCTGCTTGATGGTGTTGATCCGCTCGTCAAACTGTGCCTTGACCATCGATGGCACGATGCCGTCGGGAACCTGTTGCGACTCCACCATGATGGCGCCGGTGGATCGGTATATCGGCGGCATGGTGATGGCGATGGCGGCTGCGGCCAGCAGAACCACCAGGAATGCCGCAATCAAATAGAGCGCACGGCGTCGCGCGATAGATAGATAATCTTGCAGGGTCAGTTGATAATCGGCTGCCATATAAATTTAAATTGGTATCGGTAAACAGATTAAAAATTGGAGCGCGTATAGACAAACGCAAGCCCGACCAAGTTCGCCGAGGCCTTCAGTCCAGCCAATTCGCGCTCCCGGCGCTGATAATGGGTTCTGACTACCCAATCCTCGTTGATATCAAGCTGAAACCACGCACCCAGAGTGAGGGTGGCCTCGTCCGATACGGAACGATTTTTCCGCCAACTCAAACTGGCGCCGGCCCTGCTGCGCTCGGTCAGTTCGCGGCTCCAGTCCGCGCTCGCCTGGTCGGCGGTGACAAAACTGCCCAAGCCGCTGGTGGAAACCTGGCGTCCCGCGCTCAATGCCACCCTGTTCAATTGGCCCTCGTGCCGGACGGACATCAGGTATTGCGAGCTGCTGCCGCCGCTGCTTTCCCGTGATTGGTCCACCTGCACGGTGCAGTCCAGCCGTTCGGAAATTTTCAGGCTCGATCCGAGCGTAGCGACGGTGCGCCAACTGGAAGCGCCACCCCCGGAAGGCGTCTGGTCGGTATAGGACAAGCTCAAGAACGGCGCCACGCTCTCGTTCCAGTCGCGGGTAAGCCTCGCCCCCACGGAGCGGGTGGAATAATCCACATATGTGCCGCCCTTGTAGGAGATGCTTGTGTAAGCGCCATTTATCGCAAGCGTGCTGCGTTCGTTCAGCGGCTTGCTCCAATTGGCGGACAGGCTGCGGGAAGCGCGGGTGCCATCCACCGCAACCGGGCCGGCTGCACCAGCTTCGGTGGTGCGTGTCGAGGCTTCATCATGCCTGGCAGAAATGTCGAAATCGCCCGTATCGCTCTGGCGCTGCCAGTTCAGGAACACGCTGGGATCCTCGCGGTTCAGGCTCAAGTTGGTATCGGAAGAGCGCGCCACTTGGAGATTCAGTCCGGCCCTCCACTCGTTCGCCCCGTCACTTTTGGTTAAGGTGTATCCCGGTTCGAACAGTGCGCGCCGCATCCCCCCTTGGCTGGTTGGCGACATGGTTGGGTTGGTTTCATACTCCATCGAAATGCGCGAGGTCGCGGCGTGCTGCCAAGTATCGGCCCGAGCTTGCTCCATACTTAACTGGAGCGCCGCCAGCAGGGCGACCATGCCGATAAACTGGCGCAAGAGCAGCATCCTTTGCCTTTTTCAATTAACGTTGGTGTGGGGAAATACGAGTAGAGTCATGGTGCGAACGATCAGGGCACCACGATGGTATCGCCCGCCTTGAGCTGAATGTTGGTCGCCATGTCCTTGCCAGAAACGATGTCCTTGTAATGCACGGGAAGAATCTCCTGGCCGTCCGGCTTGGCGCGGATCACCTTGATGCCACCTTCGTCGGCAAACCGGTCCAGCCCGCCGGCCATACTGATTGCCTGCAGCACGGTTAGCGGGCCGCTGATGGCCAACATCCCCGGACGGGCGATCTTGCCCAGGACATACGCGCTGTTGCCGCCCGTTCCCGTGATGACCACCGTAACCACAGGCTCGGGAATGTATGTTTTCAGTTTTGCGGTAATGGTTTGCTCGGCTTCCGGCGTACTGAACCCCGCGACCTCTACCCTCCCGGCCAGCGGGATCGTGATACTGCCGTCCGGCAGGACTACCACCTGGCTTCGCAAGGAATCTTCGTGCCAGACCGAAACCTGTACCGAATCTCCTTGGCGCAGCCGGTAGATATCTGGATTGTCGGCAGCAATAGCCGACACGGCCATCGTCCACAGCAATGAAAATGCAAAATACCCTCTTCTTCCCATTTCCATATTCCTTCGCAATAAACCATCCGCCCCGCGCGGCTGCATAACGCTGCCCGGCCCATCATACCCAGAACGTGCTGCTACAGCCAGCGATCTCCGCAGATAGTTCGGGGCTAACCGATCCCCCGCTCGTTGTCTAGGGTTGCGGCGCACAAGCTCGCGCACACCATAGTCATGGAGCCATCTGGCCGACCAGCCAAAACCTCTCCTCGCTACGCACCGCCTGCAACATCGAGTCAAGAAAGGCTTGCTGGAGCAAATAAGATTCCTGTTCGTTGCCGGATATATCGGAAACTCGCACCAGCACGCCGTCCGGCACTTTTCCGGTCAAACCGTAGCCGATCGCCGCCACTTTCTGCTCGACCCATCCGCGCGTAAGGGCGTCGCCTACCCTGATCCAGTAAGTTATTGGCTCGTTGCGCGCCCCCTGTTTTGCCACCAGGCGCATCACCGGTATCTGCCCGATGGCGGTGTCAATAACTGTCTTGGTCTTGTCGCGGATATCAAAGCCGCTGGACGCATAGCAGATTTCTGGCCGGTGGGCATGCAAGTCCGTTTTTTGCGCGCCCCCGTAAGCGATCGAGAGCATGATGCGATCGCCCCTGCCGTTGATATAGGTGCGGGAAAGCGTCTGGTTATAAATCTTCCCGAGCGCATCTTTTACCGTGGGATTGACGATGTGACCGACAGAGGACGCATCTATTTTCCAATCGCCGAATTCCTCCGGAATCATGGTTTCGAGGTTAAACCTTGCGGTTTGAACTGCCTGCGTTGCCGCGGGCACCATAAATACGGTCATGGCAGCCGCCGCAACCATGAGCGCGCCCAAAGCCAGGCTGGTAATCGAAGGTTTTTTCATCAACCGCTGCCCGCATGCTGGACGGCTGTTGCCGCCCGTCTTTTTATCGCAAGCTGCAGCAGGGTGTCTGCGGCCAGAATCAGCATAAGCGCGCTCAAGAACAGGATCATGCCGGCAAAGCCATGCAAAAAACCTTGCCCCGCTTCGTCGCCAAAATAATAGGTGATCAGCGTCAGGGCAATGACGCGGATCACGTTGGCGGCAAACGAGATGGGCACAATTAAAATAGCCAGCACCACATTGCGGAACACCGAGGTGTGACGGACGACATTCAGGTAAAACAAGCCCAGCGATTCCAGCGTCAACAGCGTTTGCAACCCGGCGCAAGCATCGGCCACGAGCAGCTGGTATTGGCCGATTTGCAGGATAACCCCGTTGCGGGCGATGGGGTAACCGGCCCAGAACAGAATATTTTCCGTGACATACGACACCGCCATTTTCATCGGCATGGTGAGCACGATCACGATGGTGCCGGGCAGCGGGATCATAAACAGCAAAAAGAACAGCGGAAACCACACTACTTTCAGCGCGCTGCTGCCATGTTTTACCAGCAGAACCCCGGCGAGCACCCAGATAAAAGAGCCCATTTCAAATGCCATGATTTCCTGCGAGCGACCGGTTATATAAAGCAGCAGCCCCACAACAAAGACTGCCCACCCAGTAACTGAAGATGGCTTGCCATCGCTTCTTGCCATCATGTCCGGCCAAAGCCGGTACAGAAGCCATAGCGCGAGGGCGAGGATAATCGGTCCGTGCGCCTGCTCTTCGCTAGACCACAGGCCGCCAAACAAGTCATAGAGAGTGGGGGCATACAAGACCGTCGCGCCCAGCATGACCGGCCACCATTCCGGCATGGCGGCTTTCAGGCCGGGCAACTTGGTCGAGATGGAATACATGGCTGGATTGCCCATCAGTTGAGATAGTAATACAGGCAAAGCTCTAAAGCGGGGGCGCCATGATAGAGCGGCATAAACCTTCCGTACGAACCCGGAGCGTTGCCGCGCGCAGCCCCCGTTCTCCGCGCGCTACCGCATGGCTCGCCGACATCGCATCCCGGATTCATTGCCCCGGAGCGATGTTTTCCGACACCCCGCTAGTTGCCTTGTGCGGTACCGCCCGGTTTCATCGCCGACCCGTTGGCCGGAGCAGAGGCGGCGGAAGCTGGCGCGGCAACCGGCGCAGACGCCCCCAGATATTCAATTTTGGCCGACGAGCGCAAGTGGGCAATTTCGGCGTCCATCGCTTCTTTAATTTTCTTGTTGATCAGGAATTTCTCGATTTGCGGCGCGGCATCCTTGGCCGAGACCGGCGCCTCCCTTACGTCAATGATCGCATTGATCAAAGTGTTGCCGCCTTCCCTTACGACAAATAGTTGAGTTTTCGGCATGGTCAGCAGTTTCGCCGACATCTCGGGCGGCATGTCTGTGCTGGAGCGGGACAGTTGGCCGCGCGCGTGCCGGACCCCGTTCTTTTCAAGCCACGCAGCAACCTCGTCCAGCGATTTGGCAGCATCCAGGGCGCGCTTGAAATTATCACTGGCGTCGTTGCTGGACATAACCAGTTGCTTCATATCGAACTGCTTGCGTTGAGAAAAGAACTCAGGATGCTTCTGAAAATAGTCATCCACTTCAGCGATGGAAGGTTTTGCCAGCTTGGAAGTTATGCTCTGCACATAGGTTTGCGCGATGATTTGAGCTTTTGCGCGCTCGATCGCTTTCATGACATCGGGGGTGCGGTCCATTTTGTTACGCCCCGCCTCGGCCAGCACCAGCTGGCGGTCAATCAGCGATTCCAGCAATTGCCTGGTCGCCGCCTCCTGCTGTCCGGGTGGGACGTTGGCGCGGCTCAACTCGTCGTTAAGCTGCAAGGCGGTAATCTCTTCGCCGTTCACCCTGACCAGCGCCTGCCCGGGTTTTTTTTCCGCGTCCTTGCTACCGCATGCTGCCAAGCCAACAGCAATGGCAAACATCCCAATCACACAAAACCCGCGCCTGTACGGGGCTGGTTTTTCTTCTCCGGTAACCGGCAACAAATTAAAGCGGTTCAAAATACATATCTCCTTCATTGGTGCCAGTTCGGCACATGCCTCAAAAAAATGCTTCTAAAATACATCCCGCAACAGCGGAAAACCAAAGCCAAATATCGCATTTTTCGCAGTGTGGCTATCCGGCTGGTTGGCTGGACTAGCCTCCCGGTCGCGCGGGAGCGACAAAACATAAAATCAGGTAGCGTAGCAATCTGCCGACAAGGCCGATATTAACACGAAGCAATTTATTTTATGATAATAATCAATAGAATAAGCCAGTGTTTTATAAAGGAAGCCACATAAACATCATATTGGCGTCCCGAGCAGGCGCACAAACTATACGCACATCGCTCACCTGTCAATTGTACTTTATGCCACCTCCTGCAAACACAGCCGCAAGTTGCTGTCCCAGTCTCCCGCAGCCAGGCCAAAGGTGCGCACAAGCTTGTCGTTCGACAGCATCGAATTCAGCGGGCGCGCCGCAGGAGTGGGATATTCTGGCGTGGTGATGGGTGCCAGAGCAGGCACAGGATAAATCTGTGCCAAGCGCAGGATTTCTGCGGTAAATCCGCACCACGACACACTGCCCGAGGAGGTGAGATGGTAAGTTCCGGAAACGCGCCGGATCGCGTCATTGCTCGCACCGGGAGCAAGCACTTGCGCCAGCGCGAGCGCGGTGACTTCTCCCAGCGACCGGCACCAAGTGGGAGCGCCGATCTGGTCGTCCACCACGCGAAGCTCGTTTCGCTCTTTCGCGAGGCGCAACATGGTCAACAGAAAATTCTTGCCGCGCGCACCATACACCCAACTGGTGCGAAAAATCAGGTGATCCGCCCCGCTGGCACGGACGGCCTGCTCCCCGGCCAGCTTGGTTTTGCCATACACGCCGAGCGGGTTGGGCTCGTCCGTTTCAACATATGGCCCATCCTTGCGGCCATCGAAAATGTAATCGGTGGAGTAATGCACCAGCAGCGCGCCGAGTTTTCTGGCTTCTTCGGCCAATATGCCGGGTGCGACGCCGTTGACCGCCATGGCGAGGCCGGGCTCGGATTCGGCTTTGTCCACCGCCGTGTACGCCGCAGGATTGACGATGACGTCCGGCCCGATTGAGCGCACGGTCTGGCGGATAGCGTCCGGGTCGCAAAAATCCAGCTCCTCCACATCCAGCGCGATAACCTGCCCGAGAGGGGTCAGCGTGCGTTGCAGCTCCCAGCCGACTTGTCCGTTTTTGCCGGTGAGCAGAATTTTTCTCACGGAAACAGCTCGGCATCCCGGAGCAGTTTCCCGGCTTGATCTTTGGCTGACAGCAGCGGCGTTGCTCCGCCCAGTTGCCAGTCTATCGCCAGGTCGGGGTCGCTCCAGAGGATAGAGCGCTCGTGCTCCGGCGCCCAGTAATCGGTGGTTTTGTACAGGAACTCGGCGTATTCGCTGCGCACCACAAACCCGTGGGCAAAGCCTTCCGGTATCCAGAGCATCCGCTTGTTCTCGGCGGAAAGCACCGCGCCTTCCCATTGCCCGAAAGTCGGTGACGAACGGCGGATATCCACCACGACATCGAATATTTCACCCGCCACCACGCGCACCAGTTTGCCTTGCGGTTGCCGGATCTGGTAATGCAGCCCGCGCAAGACATGGCGCGCGGAGCGGGAATGGTTGTCCTGCACAAAATCGCTGTCGCGCCCGATCAATTGCGTGAACACCCTGCGGTTGAAGCTTTCAAAAAAGAATCCGCGAGCATCATCAAACACCCTGGGCTCGATAATCGCCAGTCCGGGTATCGCAGATTGAACGGCCCGCACGCTTCAGGCCCTTTCTTTCAGGAGGCCCAACAGGTATTGCCCGTAACCATTTTTTGCCAGCGGCTTGGCCAGCTTCTCCACTTGTTGCGCATTGATGAAATTCTGCCGGTAAGCGATTTCTTCGGGGCAAGCGATTTTAAGCCCCTGGCGTTTTTCCAGCGTCTGGATGAACAGCGAAGCTTCCAGCAACGATTCGTGCGTGCCGGTGTCCAGCCACGCATAGCCCCGGTACATGACCTGCACGTCCAGCTTGTTTCTTTCCAGATAAATCTGGTTGACCGAGGTGATCTCCAACTCTCCGCGCGCGGAAGGCTGGATGGATTTGGCGATTTCGATGACATCGTTGTCGTAAAAATACAGCCCCGTGACGGCGTAGCTGGATCTGGGTTGCACGGGTTTTTCTTCCAGGCTGCTCGCGCGCCCTGCGGCATCAAACTCCACTACGCCGTAACGCTCCGGGTCGTTCACGTGGTAAGCAAACACCGTGCAGCCATCCGTTTTGTCTGCGGCGGAGCGCAGCAGCCGCTCGAAACTGTGCCCGTAAAAAATATTGTCCCCCAGCACCATGGCGCAGAGGTTGTTCCCGATGAAGCGCTCGCCGATGATGAACGCCTGCGCGAGCCCGTCCGGCGAAGGTTGCACGGCGTAAGTGAAATTCATCCCCCACTGCGAGCCGTCCCCGAGCAAGCGCTCGAAGCTCGGCGTGTCCTGCGGGGTGGAGATGATCAGAACGTCGCGTATCCCGGCCAGCATCAGCGTGGACAGCGGATAGTAAACCATCGGCTTGTCATAGATCGGCAGCAGTTGCTTGGAAATGGTGTGGGTAACCGGATAAAGCCGCGTACCGGAACCACCGGCAAGGATGATGCCTTTGCGGAGATTTTGCTGCGAACTGTGCTGTGCGAGTGGCGAGGGCGTCATAGTCATGATGGGGGAGAATTATTGGGGAGTCACATTTTGTAGTTTCGCGCGCTGCGCCTGCAATTGGGCCAGCGTGGCGCTGAAATCTTCCAGACGCTTGCGCTCCTGCGCCACCACCTCGGCGGGCGCGCGCCCGACAAAGCTGGCGTTGTCCAGCTTGGCTTGCGCCTTGCCGGTCTCGCCGGTCAGGCGGGCGATTTCCTTGTCCAGCCTCGCGCACTCTGCCGCCGCATCAACCTCGACTTTCAGCATCAGCTTGAAAGAGCCGACAACGGCGATGGGCGCATCGGCATCCGGCAGTTCGTCCATGATGCTGACTTCGCTGAGTTTGGACAGGGCTTGCAGGTAGGGCACAAAAGCGGCCAACGTCTCTCTGTCGCCGGCGGCCAGCAACGGTGCCTTTTGTGCCGGAGAAAGGTTCATCTCGCTGCGCAGGCTGCGGCAGGCGGCGATCATTTCCTGCAACAGGCGGATTTTTGCCAGGGCGCTCTCGTCCACGCGCGCCAAATCGGCCTGCGGGTAAGCTTGCAGCATGATGCTCTCGCCGCCGCGACCGGCAACCGGTGCCACTTTTTGCCAGAGCTCCTCGGTGATGAACGGGATCAGCGGGTGGGCGAGGCGCAACGTGGTCTCCAGCACGCGCACCAGGGTGCGGCGCGTGGCGCGTTGGCGGGCGGCAACCGCATCGCTGGAACTGGCTGCCTCATCGGGTTGGGGGGGGGCGAGTTGCACCTTGGCAAACTCTACATACCAGTCGCAGTATTCATCCCAGACAAACTCGTAGATCGTCTTGGCCAACAGATCAAAGCGGTAGTCTGCATAATGTTTTGCCGCTTCGCTTTCGACATGTTGCAACCGGCTGACGATCCAGCGGTCGGCGGCCGAGAAATCGAGATAGCCGCTGTGGCAGGATTCCTTGCCGTGCGCTTCCAGGCCGCAGTCTTTGCCCTCGCAATTCATCAGCACGAAGCGCGCGGCGTTCCACAGCTTGTTGCAGAAATTGCGGTAACCCTCGCAGCGTTGCAGATCAAACTTGATGTCGCGCCCCGGCGAAGCCAGCGACGCGAAAGTGAAGCGGAGGGCATCGGTGCCAAAAGCGGGAATGCCGCCTGGAAACTCCTTGCGCGTGCGCTTCTCGATCTGTTCCGCCTGTTTGGGGTTCATCAGCCCGCCGGTGCGTTTTCGCACCAGCTCCTCGATGCCGATGCCATCTATCAGATCTATGGGGTCGAGCACGTTGCCCTTGGACTTGGACATCTTGTGTCCTTCCGCGTCGCGGATCAGGCCGTGAACATACACATCCCTGAACGGAATCTTTCCGGTGAGATGTTTGGTCATCATCACCATGCGCGCCACCCAGAAGAAAATGATGTCGAAACCGGTCACCAGCACCGAAGATGGCAGGTATCGTTCGAGGAAACGGTTCCGCGCGTTCAGCGTCTCGTCGCCGCTCCAGTCCAGCGTGGAAAACGGCCACAGCGCGGAAGAGAACCAGGTATCGAGCACATCCTCGTCGCGCTTGAGGTTGCCGGTGTAGCCGGATTTACCGGCGAGCTCGCGCGCCCCGGCTTCGTCGTGCGCGACAAAAATCTCGCCGTTCTCGCCGTACCAGGCCGGTATTTGGTGCCCCCACCACAACTGGCGCGAAATGCACCAGTCCTGGATGTTGTTCAGCCACTGGTTGTAGGTGTTGACCCAGTTTTCAGGATGGAACCTGACCTCGCCCGAGGCGGCGCATTCCAGCGCCTGCCCGGTGATGCTCTTGCCGTCCTTGCCGGGCTTGCTCATCGCCACAAACCACTGGTCGGTGAGCATGGGCTCGATCACGGCCCCCGTTCTGTCGCCGCGCGGCACCATCAGCTTGTGCGGCTTGGTGGCGGCGAGCAGGTTTTGTGCTTCCAGGTCGGCGAGGATTTGCTTGCGCGCGTCGTAGCGGTCGAGGCCGTGGTATGCCTTAGGTATTAAATCTATAGTTGGCAATTCCGATAATTCAGAATCGGCAAAACGTATGCCTTCCTTACCTGCTTTATGCCCCCACGCAAAATCATCAAATTCAGACTTCTTTATTTTTCCATCAAGAGTGAAAATGCTGATTGGCTCAAGCCCGTGCCGCTGCCCCACCGCATAGTCGTTGAAGTCGTGCGCCGGGGTGATTTTCACGCAGCCGGTGCCGAAACTCGGGTCAACATATTCGTCGCTGATGATAGGGATGGTGCGCCCGCACAGCGGCAGCTTGAGCCTTTGCCCGATCAGATGCTTGTAGCGCGTGTCATCGGGGTGTACCGCCACGGCTACGTCGCCAAGCATGGTCTCGGGCCGCGTGGTGGCAACGATCAGCGCGCCCACGCCGAATTCGAGCGGGTACGCGATGTGCCACAAGAAGCCGTCTTCTTCTTCCTGCACCACTTCCAGGTCAGACACTGCGGTGTGCAGTTTCGGGTCCCAGTTCACCAGGCGCTTGCCGCGATAGATCAGCCCCTCGTTATGGAGGCGCACAAAAGTTTCGGTGACGGCGCGCGACAATCCTTCATCCATGGTGAAGCGTTCGCGGCTCCAGTCGCACGAAGCGCCGAGGCGACGCATCTGCCTGGTGATGGTGTTGCCGGAATATTCTTTCCACTCCCACACTTTTTGGATGAACGCTTCGCGCCCGAGGTCGTGGCGGCTGATACCTTGCGCTTCGAGCTGGCGCTCCACCACGATCTGCGTGGCGATACCGGCGTGGTCGGTGCCGGGCTGCCACAGCGTGTTGTCGCCCTTCATGCGGCGGTAGCGGGTCAGCGCATCCATCAGCGTCTGGTTGAAGCCGTGCCCCATGTGCAGCGTGCCGGTCACGTTGGGCGGCGGCAGCAGGATGCAGAAATTGTCCTTCTTGTCCGGATC
This sequence comes from Gallionellaceae bacterium, assembly GCA_008080515.1. Taxonomy (GTDB): domain Bacteria; phylum Pseudomonadota; class Gammaproteobacteria; order Burkholderiales; family Gallionellaceae; genus VIKH01. The sequence continues at coordinate 43,404 of VIKH01000018.1, forward strand.
AACCCCGGCGTTGAAATAGCCCGCCTGCTCCCATTGTGGGTACCAGTGCGCTTCGATGGCTTGCGGCTCAAAACTTTTTGCGAGTTCCATTGCGATCTTGTTTGGTTGCGGGTTTCCCGCCCCGGCGGAAGGGGGCGGAATTATATCAAAGCGGGGCGCGCCCCCGTCGGCCGGTCCCCTCCAGTTGCGGTTCGATCTGCATTGCGAGACGCCGATATTCTTCGTCGGAACCCGGCGCTGGCGTCGCGTCCGGTGCGAGCGAAATGGTTTGCGCGACCAGTGGTGGAATCGCTTCGGCAACAACCTCGGTGAGCACCGGAATTTCGTCGGCTTCGTCCGTTGCCTCGGACAGCACTGGAAGATCGGCGAACAGTTGTGGTTGGGCCATGTTCAGTTGGCCTGCTTGCGCAAATCAATATGGCGCAACTCGTAACCCCGGTCGCGGTAGAAACCGAAGCGTTCGCGGCCCAGGCGCATGTCTTCTTCCTCCTGGCCGACGATTTCGATCACCCGTTCGAAGCGGCTGAAAAATGGCAGGCAGGAAGTGTGCAGGCTGATCAGCAGCTCGCTGTGCGGGAAGTTGTCGCTCTGGTGCCCGACCACTACCGGCATGGTGGCGGCACCGGCTTCATGGCAGCGGCAATGCGGGATGAAGGCGATAGCCGGATAACGCCACAGCAGCTTGTCGAGCGCTTCAGCAGTGGCTTCGTCGGAAGTGTGCAGCAACACGCGCACCCCATTCTGCACCGCTTTGTGGCTCAACTGGCAGGCGGTGCGGAGCTTGTCTTCGCTGCCGGTGTAGAAATCTACTTTTGTCACGGGTGAAAAAACGGTCGGTGAAAGATTGCGCGATTATAGCAAAGCTATACGCCAGAATTTTCTGACCAATCACGGCTGTTGGGTGGCGGATAAGGGAAAGGGTGGGGTGCGCAAAGAGCGCATCGAAATCATCAGGAAAAACTGGTAGCATGAACCGCGCCCGCCGGAAGATGAAAAGCCGAGGAAAGTTCAATTTATAGAGGCGCCCTTTATTCGTTTTACGGTTTCGGCGATGAACCTACCATGACGTTCCAATGATGAAGCGGCTATTCGATCTCGCACTTGCAGTCCCGGTAACAGCAGCGCTGTTGTTGCCGCTCGCTTTGATTGCCCTTGCCGTGCGGCTAACATCGCCTGGCAAGGTGCTGTACTGGAGCGAGCGCGTCGGCCGCAATAATCGTCTGTTCAGGATGCCGAAGTTCCGCAGTATGCGCGCGGATACCCCGGCTGTAGCGACGCACATGTTGCCTGACCCGGAAGCCTATCTGACGCCTATCGGCTCCTTTCTGCGGAAAACCAGCCTCGACGAGTTGCCGCAATTGTGGAGCATCCTGAAGGGCGACATGAGTTTTGTCGGCCCGCGCCCCGCACTCTTCAACCAGGAAGATTTGATTGGCCTGCGTACCTGTTGCGGCGTGCATGAGCTGGTGCCGGGTTTGACCGGGTGGGCGCAGGTGAATGGTCGGGACGAACTGCCGTTACCGGAGAAAGCCAGGCTGGATGCGGAATATCTTCACCGCCGGTCGTTCGCGTTCGACCTGTGGATTCTGTGGCTAACTTTCGTGAAGGTGTTGCGCCGGGAAGGCGTTTCCCATTAGCGGATCGGGAAGCCGAACCGCGTATCTTTGCGTTAAATCGCGGCTTCGTCGGTTTCGCCGGTGCGGATGCGGATGATCTGCTCCACCGGGGTGATGAAGATTTTGCCGTCGCCGATTTTTCCGGTATGCGCCGCCTTGATGATGGCGTCCACCGCCGCTTCCACCATGGAAGAGGCGATCACTACCTCAATTTTGATTTTGGGCAGGAAATCCACCACGTATTCGGCGCCGCGATACAGTTCGGTGTGACCTTTCTGCCGCCCGAAGCCTTTTACCTCGGTTACCGTCAGGCCGCTGGCACCGAGTTCCGACAGGGCTTCGCGCACTTCGTCCAGTTTGAACGGCTTGATGATGGCTTCGATTTTTTTCATGGTGGCTCCAGAGAAAAGTATGTCGGGCAAAGTATAGCGTATCCGCGCTAGAAATCATCCTGGTAGCGTGCGGTGATCGGGTAGCGCCAGTCCTTGCCGAAGCCGCGGTCGGTGATGCGCACGCCCACCGGCGACTGGCGGCGTTTGTATTCGTTAATGCGGATCAGTTGCACCACCCGCTTTACGTCCGCTTCGGCATAGCCGCGCGCGATGATTTCCGCGATGGAAAGATTCATCTCGACGTAGCAGGCCATGATGCCATCGAGCACATCGTAGGGTGGCAGGCTGTCCTGGTCGGTCTGGTCGGGTTTGAGTTCCGCGCTGGGCGGGCGCGTGATGATGCGCTCCGGGATCACCCGGCCCAGGCTGTTGCGGTAATGGGATAGCCGGTAAACCCAGGTCTTGCTGACATCCTTGAGCACCGCGAAGCCGCCCGCCATATCGCCGTACAGCGTGCAGTAGCCGACAGTCATTTCCGACTTGTTGCCGGTGGTCAGCACCAGCGAGCCGAATTTGTTGGATAAGGCCATCAGCAAATTGCCGCGTATGCGCGCCTGGATGTTTTCCTCGGCGGTGTCGGGCACCGCTCCCGCGAACGGTTTGGCCAGGGTGGCGAGGTAGGCGTCGAACGCCGGGCGGATATCGAGCTCGTCGTAACGCACGCCGAGAATGGCGGCCATTTCGCGCGCATCGTCCAAGCTGATCTGAGCGGTGTAGGGCGAGGGCATCATCACCGCGCGTACCTTGTCGGCACCTAGCGCATCCGCCGCCACCGCCAGCGTCAGCGCCGAATCAATGCCGCCGGACAAGCCCAGCAGCACGCCGGGAAAGCGGCTCTTGCCGACATAGTCCCTCACCCCGAGGCACAGCGCGCGATAAATGCTTTCTTCATGGCGCAGGGCTGGAACCGTTTCTCCCACCACCAGCGCCCGATCGCGGATTTCGATCATCCCGAGCGTTTCCTCGAAGGAAGCGAACTGGTGCGTCAGCTTGCCTTGCGCGTCCATGACGAACGAGGCGCCGTCGAATACCAGCTCGTCCTGCCCGCCCACCAGGTTGGCGTACACCACCGCGAGGCCGGTCTCGGCAACGCGGTCGCGCACCGCCTCGTAGCGCGACTGCTGCTTGTCTATATGGTAGGGCGAAGCGTTCAAGACCAGCAGCGCCTGGGCACCTGCCGCCAGCGCGCGCTGCGCCGCATGCTCATGCCAGATGTCGGCGCAGATGCCGAGCGCAAACCGGATCCCCTCCAGCTCGAACACGCATGGCTCCGTGCCGCGCGCAAAATACCGCTCCTCGTCGAACACGCTGTAGTTCGGCAGCGAGTGCTTGTGATAGGTGGCGGCGATTGCGCCATCGCGCAAGATGGACGCCGCGTTGTAGCGCTTGCCGCCCGCCTCGTGCGGGTGCCCCACCACCACGGCGATGCCATGCACCTGCCGCGCGAGCTCGTGCAATGCGTGTTCGCAGGCACGATAGAAGCCCTCGCGCAACAGCAGGTCTTCCGGCGGGTAGCCGCACAGGCTCAACTCCGGCGTCAGCAGCAGCGTAGCCCCCTGCCGTTTCGCGCGTCCGGCGAAATCCAGAATTTTCGCAGCGTTGCCATCCAGGTCGCCGAGCATGCAATTGATCTGTGCGACGGCGATCTTCATGTTGTTTTCATCCCGGTTTGTCCATTAGCCTGAATTAGACCAAGAAGGCCGCTCGTGGTGAGCCGGCTGGAACTACTAGCCATCCGGCCAGGCTGCCAAAAGACGCCAGCCAACTCCTTGGTTATGTTGAACCATCTGCGGCCCTTCGACAGGCTCTCAACGAACAGCTTTTTATTTGTATACTTATCATATAGTTACAAAATATAAAAA
>VIKH01000019.1 GCA_008080515.1 Gallionellaceae bacterium
CGTTGAGCCCCGAAAGTGATCTGCGGCATACGGCGGTATGGCACGCCTACCGGAGCAGCCGGATCCTGCAGGGTCTGAAAGCTTTGCACCCGCGCCGCCGCGTTCCACCAGCCGCCGCTATACGCCAGCATCCCCTCGCGCATCAGGTTGGTCTGCGAAGTGCTGCTGACCGTGCTCGCCAGGTCGCGGAAATAGGCGTCGTCGGAAACGCGGTTGAGGTTCAGTTCGCCGGTCAACCCGTAGCCCAGTCTCTGCGCGTGAGTCAACGCCAGCCGCGAGCGCGTGCGGTTGGCGAGCCGGTCCCCCGGCAGCAAGTCGTAATGCGCCTCGCCGGAGTAGGTGGGCTCCAGATAACGGAATTCGTTATTGAGCAGCAGGCCGCGCTTGAACATGATGCGCGGCGCGAATGTGGCATCGCGGTTGGGGGCGATGTTCCAGTAGTAGGGCAGCGTCATTTCGCTGCCCCCCTGCACCGTGCTGCCGAACTCCGGGCCGAGAAAACCGGATTTGCGCTGGTTGTTCAAGGCGAAGTCCATCCACGGCGTGTATAAGAACGGCACTCCCATGAATTCCACGCGGGCGTGGTGTGCCGTTCCGATCTGGCTGTTGCGGTCTATTTCCAGCTCGCGCATTTTCAGCAGCCAGTCGTCGCGGTCGGCGGGGCAAGTGGTATAGGTGACATTGTCCATGCTGTAGTTCTGCTTGCCCGCCATGTGCAGTTTGTCGGCGGTGCCGCGCGCGTGGTTGTCGCCCAGATAAAATTCCGGCTGTTCCATGTCGCCGGTATTGCTGCCCAGATTAAGATTGAGGCGCGGGCCGCTGATCTGGTTGTTGTCCTGCTCGATGTGTACCGAGCCATTGGCCGCCACATCTTTGCTGTCCTGCAAGTACAGCATCTGGTCGGCGGTAATCGCCTGGCCGCGCTTGCGCAGTTCGGCCTCGCCGCGCGCTTCGATCTGGTTGCCGTCTTTGCCTTCAATCTCCTGCGCCGAAATGAAAACCGGTGTTTCATCCAGGCTGTTTTGCGGGCTGGCGAAGGAGCGATCCAGTTGCAGCCCAAGCGTATCGCTCTCGGCGCGAGCCGTTGCGGCAAAGGAGCACAGCAGGAAAAAAGCAACGGAACTGGGGCGAAAACTCATGGTGCGGGGCGGGCAAATTAAGCTGCTAAAATCGCATATATCCGGGATTAAAGCAATCCTAAAGCAATCCTAAAGCAAGACTACAGGACAACCGCATGCAACGCTTGCAGCAGATCACCGCATGGCTCACCAGCCAGTTTCCGGGCGCGAGTTTTACCCTCGCGCCCGCCTCCGCAGACGCCAGCTTCCGCCGCTACTTCCGCGCCACTTTCCCCGACCGCACGCTGATCGTGATGGACGCGCCGCCGACACATGAAGACTGCGGCCCTTTTTTGCATATAGCCGGGTTGTTCGAGCAGGCGGGAACGCACGTGCCGCATATCTTCGCGCAAGATCTGGAGCGGGGATTTCTGCTGCTCTCCGATCTGGGCAACACCACTTACCTGCAAGCGCTAAACGCCGATAATGCGCGCGAGCTGTACGGTGCCGCCACGGATGCGTTGATCCGCATCCAGCTCGCCAGCCGCGAAAACGAGCTTGCGCCCTACGATGAGGCGCTGCTGCGGCGCGAACTGAACCTGTTTCCGGAATGGTATGTCGCCAGGCATCTGGGCCGGGTGCTGGACGAAAAGCAAACCGCCACGCTGGAAGCCGTTTTTCGCCGCATACTCGACAACAACCTCGCGCAGCCGCGCGTTTATGTACACCGCGACTACCACTCGCGCAACCTGATGGTCATCGAAAGCCCCCTCCTCAATCCTCCCCCGCAAGCGGGAGAGGAGGCTAACGAGAAAGGCGATTTTCTGATTTCGCCCGGTATTCTGGATTTTCAGGATGCGGTTTACGGCCCCATCACCTACGATCTGGTTTCGCTGTTCAAGGATGCCTACCTCAAGTGGGAAGAAGCAGACACGCTGGACTGGCTGGTACGCTACTGGGAAAACGCTCGGTCGGCGGGCTTGCCGGTGCGCGGAGACTTCGGCGAGTTTTACCGTGATTACGAATGGATGGGCGTGCAGCGCCATTTGAAAGTGCTGGGTATCTTTGCGCGCCTGTATCATCGCGACGGCAAAGATGGCTATCTGAAGGATCTGCCGCTGGTGATGGAATACCTGCGCCGCGCCTGCGAGCGCTACGGCGAACTGAAGCCGCTGCTCAATCTTCTGGATGAGCTGGAAAGTATGCGGGCGTCTGCGGGGCATCCGCCATGAAGGCCATGCTGCTGGCGGCCGGGCGCGGTGAGCGCATGCGCCCGCTCACCGATCATATACCGAAACCCTTGCTGCTGGCGGGCGGCAAGCCGCTGATCGCCTGGCACATCGAGAGGCTGGTGCGGGCGGGCGTCACCGACATGGTTATCAACTACGCGCACCTCGGCGCGCAATTTGAAAACACGTTGGGTGACGGCAGCCGGTTTGGCGCGCGCATCCAGTATTCTCCGGAGCCGCCGGGCGCGCTCGAAACGGCGGGCGGCATCGCCAACGCCTTGCCGCTGCTGGACGGCTCCGATTCTTCCGGGACAAAAGCGGGAGAGACATTCGCCGTCATCAACAGCGATATTTACTGCGATTACGATTTCTCCCGCTTGGCCGAGTTTGCCGCAAGGCTTGCATCCGGCAGCGATCTCGCCCATCTGGTGCTGGTTGGCAACCCGGCGCATCACCCGCAAGGCGATTTCTACCTGCGCGACGGGCGCGTCATCGCGAACGGGCATCAACCAGAAGGCAAATTGACCTTCAGCGGTATCGGCATCTACCGGCCCGCGCTGTTTGCGCCCATCGCGCGCGGGAGCGCCGCCCCGCTGGCGCCTTTGCTGCGCGCGCAGATCGCGCAGGGCAGAGTGGGCGGGGAACACTACACGGGCCGCTGGGTGGATGTGGGTACGCCGCAGCGCCTGGATGAACTCGACAAGCTGCTGCGTGCGACGCACAATGATGCCCATGTTTGACCCCGCTCAATATGCCAGCCGCCGCGCGCGCCTTATCGGGCAGATGCGGCGCGGCATCGCCGTTATCCCGACCGCGCCAGAAATAGCGCGCAACGGCGGCACGCACTACCCCTACCGTTTCGACAGCCATTTTTTCTACCTTACCGGCTTCGAGGAGCCGGAGGCCGTGCTGGTGCTGGTTGCGGGTGACGCCCCGCAGGCCATCCTGTTCTGCCGCGAAAAAAACCCGGAACGGGAAGTCTGGGACGGCTTCCGTTTTGGCCCCGAAGCGGCAAGAGAAATATTCGGTTTCGACGCCGCCTATCCGATCGCGCAACTGGACGAGAAACTCGTCGAGCTGATGGGTGACCAGCCCGCGCTGTTCCATCCGGTCGGGCGCGATGCAAGCTGGGATACACGCCTGCTCGGGCTGCGCGGTCGCGTGCAGGAAAAGATTCGCAGCGGCATCGCCGCGCCGGACGAAATCCGCGATGTGCGGGTCGCGCTGGATGAGATGCGCCTCATCAAGGATGACGGGGAGCTCGCCACCATGCGCCGCGCCGCCGCCACCTCCGCCAACGCCCATGCTCGCGCCATGCGCGCCACACGCCCCGGCAGGATGGAATATGAAATTGAAGCGGAACTGCTGCACGAGTTCTGCACCAGCGGGGCGCGGTCGCCGGCTTACCCCTCCATCGTCGCGGGCGGGAGCAACGGCTGCGTGCTGCATTATGTCGGCAACAGCGCGCCGCTCAAGGATGGCGACCTTTTGCTGGTGGATGCGGGCTGCGAAGTGGAAGGCTATGCCGCCGACATCACCCGCACCTTTCCGGTGAGCGGCAAATTTGGCGCCGCGCAGAGAGAGGTGTACGAAATGGTGCTGGCCGCGCAGGCGGCCGCCATTTCGGTTGCCCGGCCCGGCGCGCGCTGGAACGACCCGCACGATGCCGCCTTGCGGGTCATCGCGCAGGGGCTGCTTGATCTCAAACTGTGTGACGGCAGCGTGGACGGCGTGCTGGAAAGCGAAAGCTACAAGCGCTACTACATGCACCGTACCGGGCACTGGCTCGGCCTGGACGTGCACGACGTGGGCGCTTACAAAACGGGGAGCGCATGGCGCGCGCTGCAACCGGGCATGACCTTTACCGTCGAGCCGGGTTGCTACATCCGCGCTGCCGACGATGTGCCGCAAGCGTTATGGAATATCGGCGTCCGCATCGAAGACGACGTGGCCATCACGCCGGGAGGATGCGAAGTGCTGACTGGAGGCGCGCCGAAAACGGTTGCCGCAATCGAGGAACTGATGAAACCGGCTTTGACCACCTGAATCCCGAACTGCTAGAATTCCCGACGCAAACACTCAACTAATTTCTGGAGCGACGACAATGAGCGTGCAAGAACTGATCAAGCAACAGGTGACCGGCCACCCCGTGGTGCTTTATATGAAGGGATCGCCCAAATTCCCGCAGTGCGGTTTTTCCGCGAATGCAACGCGCATCTTGAGCGCGCTCGGCGTTACCGACTACTTCAGCGTGGACGTGCTGCAAGATGCGGACATACGCCAGGGAATAAAGGACTACGCCAATTGGCCGACCATCCCGCAACTGTACGTCAACGGCGAATTTGTTGGCGGGTCGGACATCATGTCGGAAATGTATCAAAGCGGCGAATTGCAGAAACTGCTAACGGGGCAACGCCAATAGCATCTTCACTTGCTGACGCGGCATGGGCATCCTGCTGGCCGCCTCATTTGTTCTTGCTCATCGCCGCTGCGACTCTTCCGCGCCGCCACCTGGTGCAACGTAAAGGAGCATGCCAAGACTGGCGCTGCTGGCTATTGAAATCCAATTGACAAGCGCCGGGTAAATACGGAAAATCGCGCGTTCTTCTTGCTTGGGCGGTCGGTTTTGGGCGCGTTTAGGATGCAGAAATAATCCCCGCCGGGAACAATGCCGCACAAAGTGAATTACTGGTGATATAGCTCAGGTGGTTAGAGCGCAGCACTCATAACGCTGAGGTCGGTGGTTCAAGATTCGCGGGTTTTTTGTTTCGGCACGTCTTTTCCAGTTCATTGCAATCTACCAACAAATGTTGGTATTTTTGTTGGTATCTGATATGTTGGCATCACCTGATACCAACAACGGGGGCGGAATGGCACTGACAGACATCGAGGTGAAGAAGGTAAAGACCGCTGACAAGGCTGTGAAATTAGCTGATGGCGGCGGCCTGTTTCTGCTGGTGCAGAGCAATGGCGCAAAGTATTGGAGGCTGGCTTACCGCTTCGCGGGCAAACAGAAAACCTTGGCGCTGGGGGTTTATCCTGACGTGAGCCTGTCCGATGCCCGGCAGCGCCGCGACGAAGCGCGCAAGCTGCTGGCGAACGAGGTTGATCCGGGCATGGTGAAGCAGGCGCAAAAGATGGCAAAGGCTGAACAGGCAGCCAACAGCTTCGAGGCAATCGCCCGCGAGTGGTTCGCAAAGCATTCGCCGAACTGGGCACCAAACCATTCGAGCAAGATTATCGCCCGCCTGGAAAAAGATGTTTTCCCGTGGATTGGTGGCAAGCCGATTGCCGAGATAACTGCGCCAGAATTACTGTCCGCGATCCGCCGTATCGAAAGCCGTGGCACGCTGGAAACGGCACACCGCGTCCTGGCGAACTGCGGGCAGGTGTTCCGCTATGCCGTGGCGACCGGGCGTGCCCAGCGCGATCCCTCCGGCGATCTGCGCGGCGCATTGCCGCCAGTGAAACGCGACAAGCACTTTGCAGCGATCACCGAGCTGCAAAAGGTTGGGGAGCTACTGCGCGACATTGACGGGTATTCCGGCTCTTTCGTGGTGAAGTGTGCATTCAGATTATCGCCGATGGTGTTCGTGCGCCCCGGCGAATTGCGCAAGATGGAATGGGCGGACGTGAACCTGGACGCCGGGGAGTGGATTTATCACATCACGAAGACGGACACGATGCACCTTGTACCGCTGGCAGGGCAGGCCATTGAAATCCTGCGTGAGCTTCACCCGCTCACCGGGTATGGCAAGTATGTGTTCCCCGGCGAGCGCGATCACGACCGCCCGATGAGCGACAACGCGATCCGTTCCGCCCTGCGGCGTATGGGCTGGAGCAACGAGGAAATGACGCCGCACGGCTTCCGTGCCATGGCTTCCACGATCCTGGACAACATAGGGTATCGCCAAGAATGGTTGGAACGGCAGCTTGCCCATGAGGAACCCAACAAGGTGAAGGCGGCATACAAGCGGGATTCGTGGCGCATGTATCTACCCGAACGCCGCGCTATGATGCAGCAGTGGGCGGACTACCTGGACACCCTGAAAGCCGGTGCGCAGGTGATACCGTTGCGGGCGAATTCTGCCGTGAAATGATGCCGTTTTTCATCCGGACATTATCAAAAACAGGTGGGGCAGGTTGGGGCAGTCGGGGCAGCCAGTATCCATGCGGGTTTGCGCTGCCCCAACTTTTTCAAAGCGAGTTGGGGCAGTTGGGGCAACTTGTCCGGGCGTGTGCATTGCCGTTCACGCACCGGGCGCAACACCGATGCAAATGCTCAAACCCGCATGGAATGGGCGCGCGAAGGATATTCCGCTGCCGCCACCCCCACGCAGGAATGCGGCTTGCGAAGGCGTGAGCGTTGCAAAATGGATTGACCGTTTACCGCCAAAAAATGCGGGCGCGGAAATTTCTGCTTGATACTATATGCGGTATAAGACAAAATGACCAAACGCGAAAAGCTGCTAACTGGAATCTGCAACAACCCCAAGTCCGTGCGCTTCGATGACGCGTGCCGCGCCGCCGAGTTGCTGGGGTTCAAGCACAAGGGCGGGCAAGGTTCGCACCGCGCCTTTGCCCGACCGGGCGAACCGGAGTTGCTCAATTTCCAGGACCGGGGCGGGTGCATCGTGCCCTACCAGGCAAGGCAGTTGATCCGCATGATCGAAAGGTACAGTGATGACAAAATATCCGATTGAAGTTTTCTGGAGTGATGAAGACGAAGGCTATATCGCCACCCTGCCCGACCTGCCCGGCTGTTCGGCCTGGGGCGCAACAGAAGCGGAAGCGATAGCGCAGGCGCACGATGCAAGCGCCGCATGGATCAAGGCAGCCAAAGCCGTAGGCCGCACCATTCCCGAACCCACCCCGCCGCTTGATGAGGCAAATTACAGCGGGCGTTTCCTGATGCGTGTGCCGCGCCACCTGCACGCCGAACTTGCGCGCCACGCCAAGCGGCAAGGGGTGAGCCTGAATCAATACGTGCTGTACCTGCTGGCATCCGGGCAGGGAACGAATGCAACGGTAACAGGCAAGACGAAACGCGCCGCATAGAGTTTCACCGCCCCCATGCGGATCATGGGGAAAGCGGGGCAACCCGGTGCGTCAACACCGGGCAACCCCTAACCACAACGCACCTAAACTGGAGGTTGCATCATGGCTACTTTGGATTCTAACACCACACCACAGCGCGCCCGCGAGGACCGGGCGATCTACCGCGCCTGCTCGAAGGCCGCTTGCGCGCGCCCGGCGCTGCGCTGAATAGCCCAAGCGCGGTGCGGCAATTCCTCACGCTGCACCTGGCACAGCAAGAGCGCGAGATTTTCACCGCGCTATGGCTGGATACCCAGCACCGCGTGTTGGCCGCCGATGATCTGTTCATGGGCACGCTGTCGCAAACATCGGTATATCCCCGCGAGGTGGTCAAGCGCTGCCTGCAACTGAATGCCGCCGCCGTGATATTCGCGCACAACCATCCGAGCGGTGCAGCCGAACCAAGCCATGCCGATCAAGAGCTGACGGATACGCTCAAACACGCGCTGGCGCTGGTGGATGTGCGCGTGCTGGATCATTTCATTGTGGCGGGCGCGGGGGCGCTATCGTTTGCGGAGCGCGGCTTGCTGGATGGCGGACATCCCGAAACAAAGCCAGAAGCGAAGCCGCGCCGAGGCCGCCCGCGCAAATCGCCGCAACAAGAAGCGGCAACGGCATAACCAGTTTTGCCACCCCTAGCCTGGCCGGGCGAAAGGCGGATACCTTCACCGCTTGGGGTGGCATCCCTTTGAAGGCTGCACACTGCGAAGGGGTGCGCGATGGATAGGCAGGAATTTAAATTTACCAACGAGCAACGCGAGCACCTACTGGGATGCTGGAAAAGGAAGAAAGAAAAAGAGTTGGCCGTTAAATTCTTAAATGCCGCCGAACTTACAATCAGTATGTGGCGAGCAATAGCTTTTCCAAACCCTCCAATAAGCCGAAAAGAACAACAGCAACAACTCGACAATCTTGCGTTAAAGGCAAAAGAAATGATTCGCGCCTTTAATGGGTTGTCGCTTCAAGTAGCCTGCGCGTTACCATTTATCATGCACTTGCACGACGAATCCCCTTCAAATTCCATGCCCGGTCATTTCCTGATTTCTCCGCTGCCAGGGGGATCATCTCCGCAAGGCAAGGGGGCTTATTACATGATTGCCGAATCATTCCCAGATCCCATAACGCAGGCTGATTTTTGCATGGGATTTTTACGAAAACTCAAGGCGGCGGCAGAAGATTTTGATCTGGATTGCTTGGTAGAACAAAAGCCAAGAAGCAAGTACGGCGAGACATCACTGCTGGCATGGTTGATTGACGATTACCAAGAGCATTTTAAAAAATACCCCACTGCTACAAATGCACGCGCAGGCGAGCCGGGAAGCGTAAGTCCATTTCGTAGATTTGCTGCCGACCTTGGCGATATCCTTAAGCTTAAATTATAAATCCAGTATTGGCGCTGCTTGCAGCGAATGATTCGATTGCACCTATCGAAAAGCCCGCAATCGCGGGCTTTTTTTCGGTTGCCATTAGCCACTCAACTTGGCTCGCTGTCACGCGATCAAGGCAACCGCCTTGATCTGCGCGTATACCTGATTGCCCGGCTCGAGGTCGAGCGCTTCCGCCGAACGGCGCGTTACCCGCGCCAGCACTGGCGATACTCCGATCTCGAGTTTCACCAGCATCTGGGCCGGGTGGGGTTCGTCGCTGATTTCGATTATTTTGCCGGGCAGGATGTTGAGGATGCTGGAATCGGCGCTTTGGCTTCGCGCGATGCTGACATCCCGGGCCAGAATGCGGATGCGCGCACGGTGGCCGACCGCATGGTCGTCATCGCGCACCCAGAAATTTGTGCCACCGCAATTGACTCTTGCCAGATGCCAGTGTTTGTCCCGTTCGGCAATGACTCCTTCCAGCACCACGCCCGCATCCTCGCCCAGCCGGATCGGGAGATCGAGCCGCGCCAGAGTCTCGATGATCGGGCCGGTCGCCACCGCCCGACCCGCATCCAGCACAACCAGGTGATCCGCCAAACGGGCCACTTCATCGGGCGCATGGCTGACGTACAGCACCGGGATGTCCAGCTCGTCGTGCAACCGCTCCAGATAAGGCAGGATCTCCTGCTTGCGCGGCAGATCCAGCGCCGCCAGCGGCTCGTCCATCAGCAGCAGGCGCGGGCTGGTCAGCAACGCGCGGGCAATGGCGACCCGCTGCCGCTCGCCGCCGGAAAGCCCCTCCGCTTTGCGCGCCATCAAGCCGCCGATGCCGAGCAGCTCCAGAACGTGATCCACGCTGACCTTGCGGTCGGTTGGGCGCACCCGCTGCATGCCGTATTCCAGGTTTTTGCCTACCGACAAATGGGCGAACAGGCTGGCTTCCTGAAACACGTAACCCAGCGACCGGCGATGCGGCGCGACGAACCCGTTTCCATCCTGCCAAGTTTCGCCGTTGACGTGCAGTTGCCCGGCAGCGCGCTCCAGCCCGGCCACGCAGCGCAGCAGGGTGGTCTTGCCCGACCCCGAATGGCCGAAGATGGCGGTGACGCCCCGCCCCGGCAAAGCGAGGTCAACATCGAGAGCGAAGCCGGGGTAATCCAGCTTGAAGCGGGCGCGGATTTCTGGTGTGGCGCTCATTTTCTACCCCGCCACGGCGGGTTGAGGGTGTAGAGGGCGAGCAGCGTCAGGAACGAGAACGCCACCATGGCACCGGCGAGCCAGTGCGCGCTGGCATATTCCAGCGCCTCGACATGATCGTAAATTTGCACTGACACCACGCGGGTGACATCGGGGATGTTGCCGCCAATCATCAGCACCAGCCCGAACTCGCCGACCGTATGGGCGAACCCCAAAATGGCGGCGGTGATGAAGCCGGGCCGGGCCAGCGGCAGCGCGACGGTCCAGAAGGCGTCCCACGGGCTGGCTCGCAGGGTCGCCGCCACTTCCAGCGGGCGCCTGCCGATGGACTCGATGGCGTTCTGGATGGGCTGCACCACGAAGGGCATGGAATAGATGACGGAACCCGCGACCAACCCCCAGAAAGTGAAGGGCAGCGTGCCCAGACCGAGGGCTTGCGTCAGTTGGCCGACCGGGCCATGCGGCCCCATCGCCAGCAGCAGATAAAACCCGAGCACCGTCGGCGGCAACACCAGCGGCATCGCCACGATGGCGCTGACAGGCGCCTTCCACCGGGATCGCGTGGTGGCCAGCCACCAGGCGACGGGCGTGCCGGCAACGAGCAGCAGGAGCGTGGTGGCACTGGCGAGGCGCAGCGTCAGCCAGATTGCACCGAGATCGGCGGCGGAAAAACCCATGCCGTCAGAAACGATAGCCATATGATTTGATAATCGCCCGCACCTTGTCGGATTTGAGATAGCGCATCAAGGCTTCGGCTGCCGGGTTGTCTTTGCCGGATGCCAGCATCACCGCATCCTGTCGGATGGGGGCGTGCAGGGTTTCCGGGACAATCCAGGCCGAGCCGCCGCCAATTTGGCCGTCCTTCATGATCTGCGATAGCGCGACGAAGCCAAGCTCCGCATTGCCGCTCATCACAAACTGATGGGTCTGGGCAATGTTCTCCCCCTGGACGAATTTAGTGCGGGCGGTATCGAGGATTTCCAGTTTAGCGAGGGTTTCGATGGCGGCCTTGCCGTAAGGGGCCAGCTTTGGGTTGGCGATGGCCAGCCTGGTGTAGCCGCCCCGCCGCAACACCTCACCCTTGCTGTCAACCCGTTTCGGGTCGCCGGACCAGAGCGCCAGAGCGCCGATGGCGTAAGTAAAACGGGTGCCGCCGGGCGCGGCATCTTCCTGTTCCAGCTTGGCCGGGGTTTCGTCATCAGCCGACAGCAACACCTGAAACGGCGCACCGTTTTTGATCTGGGCGTAAAACTTGCCCGACGAGCCGAAAGCGAGTTGCGCGCGGTGGCCGGTGTCTTTGGCGAACTCTGCGGCGATGACGTTCATCGGCGCGGTAAAGTTGGCGGCGACCGCGACGCTTACCTCGGCGGCGTGAGCGGAAACCATCGCCAGCAATCCGGCTATACCCAACACTCGCGAGGCTCCATTGCCGCCGCCGTGGATCACCTCGCGCATTTTTGGATAGCGTTTCACCCGCCTATCTCCCATAAGTTTATTTTCACGCCGCAGGCGGATTCCCGGCCTTCGTGCTGTCCTCATACCACTTGAACATTTCTGCGTTAAAGAACTTCCCGAATCCGGTATCGGTCTCGATCTTTGACATGAAGTTGAGAAACTCATCGGCGTTGCTGAGGAATGCTTCCTTGATGCTGTCCTGTAGCTTTTGCCTGCGCAGAAACTCAATGCTGTTGGTTTTGAATGCTGCCCGCAGCGCATCATCCTCTTCCAACTTGACCTTGATTGCGTTTATCACCCGGTCGGCTTCCTCGAAAGGGATGCCGAAATCCTCATTCAACTTCTTGACGATGAGTTTGAGCTTTTCCTTTTCTGCTTCACCGCCACGATGCCCGTCGTCTGGAGATGGTTCCAGAATGCCATCCTCGTCCTTCAAAACAATGTAACCATTCTGCTCTTGCTGCACCCGGTACTTGTCCATGTCAATCATCCCGATCACTTCCAGCGGCAGGGTTTGTTTTTCATATGGCAACTGCCGCAACAGCAGTTTGGCAAAGAGATAGAACTTCTCCAGCCCGGTATCGGTGAAGGTCATTATCTGGCTGATAAAGCTGTATTGCTTCACATAGCGCGCGGTTTCCTTGCGGAATTTATCCCTGGCCTCCGCCTTCAGCTTTTCATAATCCTTTGTGCCTTTGTGTTCGGAGGCGAGGTTGTCGTAACCTGTATTTACAATGCGCTGGAAGAACGGTTGCAACTTCTCCGACTTCACCTTCTTCACGATGAACAGCTCCACGAATTCCGCCACGTCCTCCGGCGTAAAGACGTGCATCTGCTCCAGAGTGTATTTCAGGTTGTAGAGTTTATCCGGGTCGGTCGCGCCCTCCAGCTCGGTGCGCTGATAGTAATCCTGGAATGACGCCTGTATAACTTTTTGCTCGTTCACAAAGTCCAGCACCATCGTATCCTGCTTGAGTGGCGGGCAGGTGCGATTGAGGCGGCTCAGGGTTTGTACCGCAGCCACGCCGCCCAGTTTCTTGTCCACATACATCGTGTGCAACAGCGGCTGGTCGAAACCGGTCTGGTATTTGCTCGCCACCACCAGAATGCGTTGCACCGGGTTCTTGAACGCCTCGGCAATATCACCCGTGCCGGGCGGGTTCATATTCTCTTCGGTGTATTTCTGTTCGTTGATGATGACCGTGCCGGAGAACGCCACCAGCACGCCGAAGCCCAAACCCTGCTCGCGCACCACAATATCCAGCTCCTGCTTGTAGCGCACGGCGTGGGCGCGCGAATGCGTCACCACCATCGCCTTGGCTTGCCCGGCAATCTTGTGCGCCGTATTGCGGGTAAAGTGATCCACGATAATGTGCGCTTTGCGCTTGATGGCAAACTCGTGCTGATCCACATATTTCAGCATCAGCCGCCGCGCCTTGAGTTTTTCCACTTCCTTTTCGCCATCGGCCTTCTCGTTTTCGATCAGCTCGAAATAGGTTTTGTAAGTGGTGTAGCTCTCCAGCACATCGAGAATGAAGCCTTCCGCGATGGCCTGGCGCATGGTGTATTGATGAAAAGGCCGGAAGCCTTTCTTCACGCTTTTATCCGGCACGCCGAACAGCTCCAGCGTCTTGTCCTTGGGCGTGGCGGTGAAAGCGAAGAATGACAAATGCGGCAGTTTCTGCCTTGCCTTTTGAATTTTTTCCAATTCGGATTCGATGGGGTCTTCGTCTTTCCCTTCGTCGTCCTTATCCAGCGCCTTTTGCAAATCCTCATCGCTGGTCAGCACCAGCTTGAGGTCTTTAACCCCTTCGCCTGCCTGCGAGCTGTGCGCCTCATCCACCACCACGGCAAAACGCTTGCCCGACATCTTCGCCAGTTCGCCCACAAAACCAAACTTTTGCAGCGTGGAAATGATGATCTTGTCGCCACGCGCCAGCGCCTGCGCCAGTTGCTTCGCACCGCTGCGGATGGGCGTCACCACCCCTTTGATTTTCTCGAACTGCTTGATGGTGTCCTGCAACTGCTTATCCAGCACGCGCCGGTCGGTAATCACAATCACGCTGTCGAATACCGGCTGCCCGTCTGCGCCGCATAGGTTGGCGAGCTGATGCGCCAGCCAGGCGATGCTGTTTGATTTGCCCGAACCGGCACTGTGCTGGACCAGATAGTTGTGCCCGCTGCCATGCGCCTTGGCGTGGGCGAGCAACTTGCGCACGACCTGATTTTGGTGGAAGCGCGGGAAGATAAATTTTTCCTTGCCCGTTTTCTCATCGCGCTCGAAGTGCAAATAATTCTGAATCAGCAGCAACAGCGAATCCGCCTGCCATATCCCCGGCTGCACTTCGCCATCTTCATCAATGAAATCGTCCCACAGATAACTGGAAGAAAAATGGCCTTCGATAATCGGGTTATGCGTGTCGCGGTTGAAAGGCAGAAAAGCCGTATCCGCCCCGGCAATCTGCGTACACATGTAAGCCGCGTCATCGTCCACCGCAAAATGTACCAGACAGCGTTTCCAGAACGGCTCGTTTTTATCGCGCCGCCGGTACTGGGCGATGGCGTGCTGCACGTTCTGGTTGGTGAAATGGTTTTTCAGTTCCACCGATACGATGGGCAGGCCGTTGAGCAGGATGACGACATCCGCCGACTGGTCGGGCGTTCTGGTGGAGAAATGCACCTGTCGCATCACCGCAAAACGGTTGCCTTGATAGCGCGCCTGGTGCTCTTCGTTGCCACCGGCAGACGGGCGAAAATAGGCCAATTGCAGATTGATGCCGCTGAACGACACGCCGTTCCTCAACACCTCCAGCGTGCCGCGTTTCTGGATCAAGCCCGTCACATGCGCCGCCAGCGCCTCGCGTGGAGCCTCGGGAAACTGCTTGTGCAGCTTGGCCAATTCTTTTGGCTGGGTCGCCTCAATAAAGCCCCACAACTGTTCGGCATCGAGCAGGGTTGCCGCGTCGAAGTGGCTGGCATCGCGGGCGGTGTAAAGCGGGCTGGCAGCCAGCGCCTCCATGACCACATCCTCGAATGCAGCCTCACTCAATGGGTTTATCTGTACCATTTTGCTTCCTATTGATAGTGGCTTTAGGGCACTTCTAAAAATTCGTCACACCGGCGAAAGCCGGTGTCCAGGCTATTGAAAATACCTTTATTGATACAAGCTGATTGTAATGATGTAAGTAGCAATAAAAACAAATAATAAAACCAAATGGTTAGATTTGTTTTGGCTGCCAGGCCCTTTGATTTTTATTTGCTAGCGTTCGTCATCGTGTTCCAAGCTTTCCTTATCTCATCGGTTAGTTAAGGGAAGTTGAATTCCCTTAACTTGCAAACAGATTTAGGTAACGCTCAAAGACATAAGTCCGACCTCGCATCTGTCCTGTAATTTCCATCAATATGCCCAGTTTTTGAAAATCGCGGATCAAAGCATTGGCGGTAGGGGTGCTAACGCCTATCGCCTGTTCAATATCCACAGCTGCAATCATGGGTTGACGATACAGCAGGTTGAGTAGTTGCCGTGCGTTGGGCACGCGTTTGCCAAGCACGAGAATTTGCTGTTCGACTTCCAAGCGTAAGGCCAAAATTTGCCGAAATACCTCTCGACCCTTGGTTGCCGTTTCGGTCACACCCTGAAGAAAGAAACGCACCCAATGAATCAGGTCGTTAGAAGCTCTCACGCGCGTGAGCGCATCGTAATAGCTGGCGCGGTTGCGCTCAAAAAAATCAGACAAATAGAGTGAAGGCTTGGACAGCAAGCCGTGACTGACAAGGTACAGTGGGATCAGCAATCGTCCAATACGCCCATTGCCGTCAAGAAATGGATGGATGGTCTCGAACTGGTAATGGCTGATGGCAATACGGACAAGATGCGGTACGGTTATGTCCCCGTTGTGCCAAAACTGCTCGAGATCCCCCATCAACGCAGGTACGCCATCCTGGTGTGGCGGGATAAACGCCGCATCAAGGAGGCTGGAGCCGCCGATCCAGTTCTGGCTGACACGAAACTCGCCCGGCTGTTTGTGTTCTCCGCGCGCACCCTGCATCAGGATGGCATGCGTTCGCTTGAGCAGGCGATTGGACAAGGGCAGGCTCTTCAGTTCAACGATTGCCGTATTGACAGCGTCAATATAGTTGCGCACCTCGCGCCAGTCGTCGCGTTTTTCAGGCCGAATCTGTTCTTCAGACATCAGCGCTTCATCAATGCCGGTTTGCGTGCCTTCGATGCGGCTGGAAGTTTGCGCCTCCTTGACGACGTGCATTTCAATAAACAAATCAATATCCGGCACGATCAGCGAAAAGGCGTTTAACTCGCCCAGGGCGCGGTTGGCCGATTCCAGCAAGGCGTTGATGACCGGGTCTTCCCAGAACCAGGCGTGGTTAACCAGAACAGGTTCGAAACTTTTGTATTGGTAGCGCGCTTGCCAGTGCCCAGCCTTGAATTTTTCAAATTTCATTGGTATTCACCCCTGAAGCGTTCATGTCCTGGCGGTCAGCACCTCCAGTTGACGAGCATAGAAAGATAGGGCGGCCTCTGTTCTGTGGGTGGCCGTCGCGATGTACTCGACGATTTGCGCTTGCTCTTCGGGCGGCGGGTATGGGCTTCTAATCTCAAAAAACGAATCGGGATAAAGGCGCAGTCTGGAATCCCAAATCCCCTTTGAATATCGCCGGATTTCAGTTATGAAACGTGGGCTGCGGAATAAGTAATCGTAATATGTCGGTATCGCAGATTTCTTTAAGCGATACACGTTGTACGATGGGCTGACTATGCCTCTAAGTGTTGAAAATCCCAGCGCCCCCATAAATGCCCACATCGTGTTAATCACAAGATCACCAATTTCACAGAGTTTATATCCTTCATTCGACTCTGCAAGAAACATGGTTACGTCCTCTTTGTCATTACGTGACGTGATGCCAGTGATATGCGATACCGTGAGCAACTCCTCAGCACCCGTTGTAGAACGGCTGTCAATTTCACGAAACAAGAATTTGTTCCGCTTCACTTCCCAATGCGCCGGAACCTCCCCCAGCCACGGCAGGCCGGAATCCTTCATCGGGGCATCGGGGTTGAGGCCACGAGTGACGGCTTGCTGGATGAGCGCTGCCCGCTGCTCCTTGAGCAAAGCCATCTGCTGCCGCCGCATCTCCATCAGCCGGTCGATCTTAGCCGTCTGCTCGTCCAGATAGGAGGCGATACGGGATTGGTCTGGGATGGGTGGTGCGGGAATAGGAATATTTCCTTGCCCACTCTTGTTGAGAATGGCGACAACTACTTTGTTAGCACAGCGTATATGTTCCTGTTCAGAGGACATCAGCGCATAAACACCAAACCTTGCGGAAAGTATCTTGGGGTGATCGAATACCACAGAGTTGATTTGCTGATTCGTTGCGAGTCGCGTCCCTGCAACACCAATTTTGCCGACTGTGCCGATGCAGCAAACCAAAGCAGACCCTGCTGGAACAACTCTTGAAATAGATTCCCCCACAGCGGATAAACACTCCTCCGATGTCTCGACAGGAATTAAGCCATTCAGGTCATCAGGTTTTATCCAGGGGATTCCGTTCTGTTCGTAGTTGGCAGCGTCGCTCTTCGGGGGTGTAGAGCCAGTCACTAGCGTTGCCAGATACTTTAAAGGCATCACCGGCCAACTGCGGCTCAGCATGTTTGACTGTGTATTCATCCCGCCACAAT
Source organism: Gallionellaceae bacterium (assembly GCA_008080515.1). Lineage (GTDB taxonomy): Bacteria > Pseudomonadota > Gammaproteobacteria > Burkholderiales > Gallionellaceae > VIKH01. The sequence continues at coordinate 17,108 of VIKH01000019.1, forward strand.
CTCCCGCAACAAGTTTTCCGTCTCCTCATCCAGCGCCAGCAGTTCGGCAGCTATTTCTTCGGTGGAGCGTAGCGGGGTGTATTCGTAGAAGCATCTGGTGAAGCTGATCTCATAGCCCACTTTGTCCTTGCTTCTATCCATCCACGCATCGGGCACGTGGGGCAGCACTTCGCGGGTGAAGTAGGCGCCGATGTCATCCTTCAGCGGCACGTTCTCGAAGTCGCGCAGGTCGCTGTCCGGCAGCGGTTTGCCGTCGGCGTCCAGCACCGGCTCGGCGGTTTCATCGCGCTCGCCCAAGGTGGCGCGCATCACTTTCACCAGCCCGGCGGCGGGTTTCCACGGCAGCGCTTTATTCAGTGCGGCGAAGAAGGCCACATCGTCATGCCACGGCGCTTGCCCCGTCAGTTTCTCCAGCGCGGCGGCAAGTTCCTGCGCGCGGTCGTCCCTGAGCCTGAGCACGGCTGCGTCGAGTTGCAGGCGCTGGCGTTGTGCTTCGGTCAGGCCAAAGCGCAGGCGCAGCGGGCGTTCCACGCAGACTTTGGTATAACCGAAGTCGGTGGTGTCGAAAATTTTGCTGGCCTTGCTCTCTTCAAACGCCTCGTAAATGCCGAGGATGGCGGCGGACTGGTCTTCGCTGATTTCCACGCGCTTCTTGCCGAGGTTGCGCCGCAGCGGGGTGCAATAGTCTTCGCTGGCGGCATTGATGAGCTGCACCTTGTTGCGCCGCTCTACCGGCTTGCGATTGTTGATGAGCCAGATATAGGTGGCGATGCCGGTGTTGTAGAACAGGTCGTTGGGCAGGGCGACGATGGCATCGAGCCAGTCATTTTCCAGAATGTGATTGCGGATGTTGCTGGGGCCGCTGCCCGCGTCGCCGTTGAACAGCGGCGAGCCGTTAAAGATCAGCGCGATCTTGGAACCTTGCGCAGCCATCTTGCTGAGCTTGTGCAGCAGGAACAGCATCGCGCCATCGCCCACGTCGGGCAGGCCGGGGGCGTAGCGCCCCGCCGCACCCTTTTCGTGCTCCGCTTCGATCTCTTCGCGGATGTTTTTCCAGTCCTTGCCGAAAGGCGGATTGGAGAGCATGTAGTTGAATTGCTTGCCGGGCAGCAAGTCGTGGCTGAGGGTGTTTTCGCGCTTGATGTTTTCCGGGTCTTCGCCCTTCATCAGCATGTCGGCCTTGGCGATAGCGTAAGTTTTTTCGTTCAGCTCCTGCCCGTAGAGATATACCTCAAGCTGCGGGTTGATGCCGCCCAGCAAGTGCTCCTTGGCGATGGTCAACATGCCGCCCGTGCCGCAGGCCGGGTCATAGATGCCGACCAGGCTCTCTTTGGCGAGCTTGGCGCGATCCGGCTCGAACATGAGCTTGACCATCAGCCGGATGATGTCGCGCGGGGTGTAGAACTGCCCGGCGGCTTCGTTGCTGGCTTCCTTGAACTTGCGGATCAGGTACTCGAAAATCGTGCCCATGCCGTGGTTGTCCACGTTCTCGGGCGAGAGGTCGGCTTCGGAAAAAGCCTGGGTGATCTTGAGGATGAGCCGCTTGCGCGCCAGCGTTTCGTATATCGGCGACAAGCCCTTTTCCTCGCCGCCGGAGAAGTTGTAGAGGATGTCCTTCACGTTGTTCGAAAACCCCGCAAGGTAGGCGGAGAAATTCGGCACGATGTCGGCGGGGCGGCGGATCAGCTCTTCCAGCGAGTATTCGGAAGTATTGTAAAACTTCTGCCCGGCGGCTTTCATCAACAGCGCATCGCGGGTTTGTTCGGGCGTGGTTTTGTATTTCGCCGCCGCATCGCGCACCGCCTGCCGAGTGGGTTGCAACACGCAATCCAGACGGCGCAACAGGGTGAACGGCAGGATCACATCCTCGTAGTCCTTGGCGTCGTAATCGTCTTTGATGAGGTCGGCGATTTTCCAAAGGAACTCGGCGATTTCAGAATGATTTTGCATGGGCTTGTTGTTGGTTATTGGCAGGCGTTGCGGCTACCGGGTCTGCGGGCAATTGATTAGCGGCCAAATGTACCGCCTTTGCCGGGGCGAGGCAATGACACACTATAGCTGCATTATCTATCTCGCCCTGCAAGTTGCTCTTAAAATTGGCGGCACAACAAAAAACCCGTTCAGCTTTAGCTATAACGGGTTGCTCTCCGCTTTAGGGCACTCGTCACACCGGCAAAAGCCGGTGTCCAGCTTATTGAAAATACTGGATTTCGGCCTTTTCCGGAATATACCTCCAAACGATTCTCAAGACGCTGTGACCCCCCTTGGGGAAAGGGGGGCAGGGGGGATTTGAGGCGCGCCGAATACTAAAAATCCCCCTCAATCCCACTTTTTCAAAGGGGGAAGCGACCCGGTGGCGCGTTAGCCTGAAAATGGTTCAGAGGCATGGAATTCGTGAATCTTCCAGCAAGCTGGTTTACAAATCGGCGATGGCTGAATTTTCCGTTTTCAATTGCCGCTTTCAATGTCAGTTCGGTATGTCTGTCATGACGGGCGAACTGGTAAACTGCGCGCTCGCGGTGCAAGCCTGAACCATTCAAAGCCGAGGAACGTACGATGATTTCCCTCACCGACCTGATCGGTTACCCCGCCGCATTTTTGACTACTGTCGCCTTTGTGCCGCAGGCGTGGCAATCCTGGCGAACACGCGACCTGTCGGGTATTTCGCTGCCGATGTACGCCCTATTTACTGCCGGTGTGGTTTTGTGGCTGGCCTACGGCGTCGTGATCGGCAGCGCGCCGATCATTATTGCCAATACGGTCACCCTGGTGCTGGCATCGGTGGTGCTGGTGCTGAAAGTGGCCGAGATTCTCCATTCACGGGCATAGCGGGGCGTTTTCGCTCGCCCGCAAAACAAATTACAATGGGCGCGGCCCGAAAAACGCTCTCCTAATTTCATGTTGATCTGGTTTGTCGTCCTTTATCTGCTGTTCTCCGTCGGCATCGGCGTGTATGCCTCGACCCGCGTCCACAACGCCAAGGACTTTGCCGTGGCCGGTCGCCACCTGCCGCTGCCCATCGTGACAGCGACGGTGTTCGCCACCTGGTTCGGCGCGGAAACGGTATTGGGGATCTCGGCCACCTTCGTCAAGGAGGGGATGGGTGGCGTGGTGGCCGACCCGTTCGGCGCCAGCCTGTGCCTGATCCTCGCCGGGCTGTTCTTCGCCAACAAGTTGTACCGCATGAACCTGCTGACCATCGGCGACTACTACCGGGTGCGCTACAACCGCGCGGTGGAATTGATCGCGGCGGTGTGCATCGTGATTTCCTATCTCGGTTGGGTGTCGGCGCAGATCATGGCGCTCGGCCTGGTGTTCAACGTCATCAGCGGGGATGCGGTCTCGCAGGAGGCGGGCATGGTGATCGGGGTGCTGATCGTGCTGACCTACACCACCTTTGGCGGCATGTGGTCGGTGGCGCTGCTCGACTTCGTGCAGATGACGGTGATCATGTGCGGCATGCTGTTCATCGCGTGGTTAGTCAGCGGCATGACCGGCGGCGTGGGCGCAGTGGTCGCGCACGCGGAGGCGGCGGGCAAGCTGGATTTTTTCCCGAGAGGCGATTACACGCAATGGGTGCCGTTCATCGGCGCGTGGCTGACCATGATGCTGGGCTCGATCCCGCAGCAGGACGTGTTCCAGCGCATCACCGCCGCGAAAGACGAGAAGACCGCCGTGCGCGGCTCGGTGCTGGGCGGCTCGCTGTATTTCCTGTTCGCCTTCGTGCCGATGTTCCTGGCTTATTCCGCCACGCTGGTTGACCCCGGGCTGTTCGGCGAACTGCTGGAGCAGGATTCGCAACGGGTGCTGCCGACCTTGATTTTGCAACACACGCCGATATTCGCGCAGGTGATATTTTTTGGCGCGCTGCTTTCCGCGATTATGAGCTGCTCCTCGGCCACACTGCTGGCGCCCTCGGTCGCGTTCACCGAAAACATCCTCAAGCATTTCATCCTCAAGGACATGACCGACCGTCAGTTTCTGCGCGCGATGCGCATCACGCTGTGGGGTTTCGGCGCGGCGGTGCTGGCGGTGGCGCTGAACTCCGAGCTTTCCATTTTCAAGATGGTGGAAAGCGCCTACAAGATTACGCTGGTGGCGGCGTTCGTGCCGCTGGCCTTCGGTCTGTACTGGAAGCGCGCCAACACCCAGGGCGCACTGATGGCGATGGTGTTCGGGCTGGTGACATGGGGCGCGTGCGAGGTGTTTGAGCCTTCCGAAGTGTGGCCGCCGCAACTGGTCGGCCTGCTGATGAGCATGGTGGGCATGGTGGCGGGCTCCCTGCTGCCCAGCAGGGTGGGCCGACCGCTGCCGCAGGAGCCGGAACACGCCACGCTGCATCACCACGCCGCCAGCCATACCGAGCATGTCGCGGAGCACCCGCACCACCACCCGCCACACCACGGCGGACACTAGCGATGCCTTCATACTACTGTCACAATTCTTTCATAAAATCGCAGCTATCCTGAAATAAATGCGATGGAGAGAGCGGTGGCGGCAACTATCCTGATAGTGGAAGATGAACCGGCGATTCAAGAGCTGCTGGCGATGAATGCGAGGCAGTGGGGCTACCGCGCGATCCAGGCGACAGATGCCGCCAGCGCCATGGAGCATATCAACCGCGCGTTGCCGGATCTGATCCTGCTCGACTGGATGCTGCCCGGCAGCAGCGGCGTGGAGCTGGCGCGCGGCCTGCGCGCCGACCGGCGCACGCGCGACACCCCCATCATCCTGCTGACTGCGCGCAGCGAGGAGCGCGATAAGGTGGTCGGGCTGGAATCCGGCGCGGACGATTACATCACCAAGCCGTTTTCGCCGCGCGAGCTGAATGCGCGCATCCGCGCCTTACTGCGCCGCCGCGCACCGCTGGCGAGCGACGAGGTTGTGCGGGTGGACGGTTTGGAGCTATCCCCCGGCACGCATCGCGTAGTCGCAAACGGCGAGACAGTTGATCTGGGGCCGACCGAGTTCCGGCTGCTGCATTTTTTTATGACCCATGCCGACCGCGTTTACAGCCGCTCGCAATTGCTGGACCAGGTGTGGGGCGACCACGTGTTCGTGGAAGAACGCACGGTGGACGTACATATCCGCCGCTTGCGCCAGGCGCTCGAACCATCCGGTTGCGACCGCATGATCCAGACGGTGCGGGGGAGCGGCTACCGGTTTTCATCAAGCTGACCCGCAAACGCGCACCGTATAATTCCAAGCTGTGTGTAACTAAATGGTAAGTAACCCGGATCGTGAGTGAGTTCTGGCAGCGCGCGCTGATTTTCCCGATAGTTTTGCTGTCGGCTTCGATATTGCTGTGGGCGGTGGCGGGCGCGTTGCCAGCCGCGCTGTTTTTTGGGGTTTTTTTGCTGGCGCACCTGGTCTTCCACTTGCGCCAGCTCGGTTTGCTGGAAAACACACCGCGCTGCAACATCTGGAACAGGCTACTTCGGCGTTGCCGGAAGGCGTGGTGATGCTCGATGAAGCCGATCATATCGAATGGTGCAACCCGCTCGCCGAGCAGCATTTCGGCCTGGATTGTACGCGCGACATCGGCCAGCAAATTACCTATATGGCGCGCCAGCCGGAGTTTGTGCAGTATTTGTCCATGCGCAATTTTGGCGAGCCGCTGATATTGCGGGGGGCGCGCCAGGACGGGCTGACGCTTTCCATCAAGCTGGTCCCCTACAGCGTCAACAAGAAGCTGCTGATCAGCCGCGACAACACCCGCTTCGAGCGCATCGAGACCATGCGCCGCGACTTCGTCGCCAACGTGTCGCACGAGCTGCGCACCCCGCTGACGGTGGTGAACGGTTTCGTCGAAACCTTGCACGACATGCCCAGCCTGGAAAACGACATGGCGCGGCGCGCGCTGGAGCTGATGGGCGAGCAAACGCAGCGCATGGAACGGCTGGTGAACGATTTGCTCACCCTGTCAAAACTGGACAATGCGCTGAACGCGCTGCAGGAAGAAAAGGTGGACATGGTTGCGCTGGTGCGCGCGCTTTACCAGGAGGGGTTATCGTTGAGCGGTAACCGGCACCGGTTGAGGCTGGAGCTGGAGAGCGACTGCGCCGTACTGGGCAGCACCGAGGAATTGCGCAGCGCCTTCGGCAACCTAGTATCCAACGCTATCCGTTACACGCCGCAGGACGGCGAAATCGTGTTGCGCTGGCAGGAGCAGGGTGGCCAGCCGGTATTCAGCGTGCGGGACAGCGGCATCGGCATCGCGCCGCAGCACATCCCGCGCCTGACCGAACGCTTCTACCGGGTGGACCGTAGCCGTTCCCGCGAAACCGGCGGCACGGGCCTGGGCTTGGCCATCGTCAAGCATGTTGCGAACCGTCACCAGGCACGGCTGGAAATCACCAGCGAGGAAGGCAAAGGCAGCATCTTCAGCATCGCATTTCCCGCGAAGCGGCGTTTGCCGCTGCCCGAAGAAACCCAAACTTGAGCGGGTTTTGGCCCACAATAGCTACCCCCCAAAATAGCGGTGACAGAGCGATGCGCTGCGCGCTCTTGCGCAGCCCCTCTCGTGACCTCTGCTGTCAATCATAGAGTCCAACGGGTTAAGCGGCGAGCAGCGTTGCATAGTATCGCTGCGTGAACTTTGCTGGTGACATATACCCCAGCCTTTTCTGCTTCCGCTGCCGGTTGTAGAAGACCTCGATGTATTCGCTGATCTCCTGCGGCGCGTTGCACCCTGAAGGGTAGCGGTGCGCGCGCGCCGAGGGGCATGACATGAGCAGGTGATGGAAAACCGGAAGGCAAAAATGCGCGGAGAGACCGCGCATTTTTTTTGCCCGCATCGGGGCTGAAAATGGGTTTTTCTACAGCTTCAACGTAGAAGTCACCGGCGCTGCGCGGCTTTATCGCGCAGCGTCCGTGTGGACTGCCGGGTTGGGCGTTTTTAGTTGCCCCGCCAACTTGAAGCCTATTTTTTCTGCAAGTAATACAGGAACCGCATTCCCGATTTGACGCATAGCCTCACCCCACGCACCTTTGATAACGAAATCATCAGGAAAAGTTTGAATTCGTTTTGCTTCAAAGGTCGTCAGGTATCGAACGCTTCCATCATTGAAGCGGATCATATTTTCCCCGCCCGGAACCCCGTGCCCGCCAGCTTTGATTGTTTTTGACGGCCAATCAAAATCACTACCAGTATGTCCTGGATATGTGCGCGCACCATCTCGAAATATGTGGTCGATTATTCCATGATTTGATTTTGGGTCTGGCGTATCAAACAAAGCATCCCGCATGGTCTGCCATGGCAATAATTCCGGCTCAAACATTCCATACTTGTCTTTTAGTCGAGATATTCTTTCTCTCATTGGTACGTCTAAATCCGGTTGCAATAGTTTAGGTATTTTGTGGCGCTCCCAGTATTCACCTGTTACATACATATCCCAGAGAAGCCTATCTTCTGAGTGCGTTTCAATAGGGAATGACCAAGGCAATGAGATGTCTGCTCTTGTTCCAACAATCACAACCCGCTCTCGCGTTTGTGGTACGCCATAATCTGCGGCATTTATTAGTTTGAACTGAACGTTGTACTTTTTCCCTGTATAGGAAAGCCCGCCAATATTGCGAAGTCCTTTGAGGTGGTTTTTCCAGCCGGTGTTATTGGCCGACATAAAATCCGGGTAACTTAATCTGAGGATTATGTATTCGAAATACTCAGAAAAAGTTTGGCGAAGCAGACCTTTTACGTTTTCAAATACGAATGCTTTTGGTGCGAGCTTTTCGATAGCGCGTATGGCATATGGAAACATGTCTCGGTTGTCTTGGTCTGCTCTGTGCTTGCCGCCCAGTGAAAACGGCTGGCATGGCGGGCCTCCCGCAACAATGTCAATATCCTCAAGACTGTCTAAATCAAAGTCTTTTATGTCACCAAAGAAGACTCGTGTCGGGTCAAAGTTCTCGGAGAGTGACTCACACGCATGTCTATTAAACTCGACAAAGGCGGTATGCTCAAATCCAGATAACTCCAGCCCCTTTGCCAACCCTCCGGCACCTGAAAATATTTCAAGGGTCTTCATCGCGACTACCCCAACGTCTTCAGGTGAAGATGAATATTGGAAACTATAGTGTTTTTTTCTGCATGTGATCCATTGCACTTATTCGCCCAAGCCCTGCCTTCGTGGATAACATCCCAATCTGACTTGGCTTGCTCATATCGACCACTTCCGGGATCGTGATTGCCAAACCCATCAACGGCAGTGTTCCAAAGCGGTTTATTTAGCTTAATAAGAGCGGCCTCGATTGTGCTAATCATGTCCGAGCCTTCTTCCTCGAAAATGACAAAGCGGCACATAAAATCTTCAAGTGACAGGTCGGCACCAAGGGTAATACTTCTACTGTGCTCTCGAAGGCGACCAATGAGTTCGCGAGACTGATTTAGTGCATTGTCAGACGAGCGGGCTTGCCGCCATCCTCTTGGGACAGCCTTGCCAACATAGATGGGGTAATCGTAGGAAAGGCGGTTTAGCTCTGCGTATCGTTTGTACAGTGGATTTCGCCCTGTGTAGTACAGCGCGTACACACCTGTTCCCAAGAATGTTTCTGGTGGGGGAAGTGTATGAACAGGCGTGCCATTAAAAAACCTGACCGCATCTTTGACCAACTCGGCAAAGGCATCGTTTTTGTAAACATGCTTACTTCGATCAAATGCTTGCGGTTTCATGCGGAAATATTTCCCGTCCCAAAGAGGGCGGATTTTCTCATGGAACGGCAGTCATGTCGAAGTTAACGCCCAACGTTTGAGTTCAGGGGCCTTGCGCGGCTTTATGCGCAAGGTCCCCTGCAACGAAGGGTTAGGGGCGAATAATCTCTGATAGCTACGCATAAGTACGAGCCGAGGAATATTCAAACCCCGTTTTTCGCAGACTTAATATCGAGAAGATTAATTTTGTCGATTTTATCTTTGTGAATCACAACCGTAAGCCTGGCCGGGTACTTAAATCGCATCTCGCTAATTCGGAATGTCCACAGCATGATCTTTAGAAGATCTTCGTCGTTAATGTTTTTGTGTCCTTTAATGCGAGTAATTCCCGACCCAAATATTGGGGTTGATACGCTCTGCTGAGCGTACACGTTGTTTACTTTATCCCAGAAGTTTATTAAAAACTCTAAGTATTCTGGCATTGTAAGTACGGCCTTGTTGTCATCATCGAACTTTGAAAATGCAGTTAGCAGGAAGTCCTTATAGACGCAAACTGTCCCAATCTGGTGGCGAACTTTCTTTCCAATTTTTCTCTTCGCGTTGCTTCCGAGTATTTCGTTGCTATCGAATGAATAATGTTCTATATGACTATCAAGTTCTGAGACGGGCACGCCAAGATGTTTCTTAATGAAAATCCCATTCAGTGAGCCCTCGGCAATAATTATGTTGTCTACCTGCGTATCAAAGTATTCATTAAAAGCGATTACTTTTAACCCCGGCTCCAAAAAGATATCGCCGACTTTAATCGTGACGTCGCTTCCTTCAACGTCAATATCAACCTTATTAAGGTTATTGGACCAAATCCAAATCACCAAATAAATTAAGAACAACAGACCTAAAAACAACCATCCATAAGTTGTTTTGCATTCTGAAGGAATATCAACAAACAGAACAACCAGCGATAGCGTTGCGCTTATCCCCGAGGTGATTTTGAGGAAGTTCTCAATCACCCTCTTATCAAATAAACCAACTTTGGTCATGGTTTGTACCAATAGAAGTCGGGGGTTGTTTTAGTCGCCAACATGAAGTCTTTGTTATTCAAAGACGCCTCAATAATGTCTTTTTTAAAAGGGACGTGAAGTGTCGGAACCTTGCTCATCGAATCCCTAAAGATGGGTAATTTGTCCCAAAGATTTTTTACTGACTGCTTCAACACGCCATTCGTTAAGAGACTTTCCTTGCTGTCATACTCGGGATATACAACAATAATAGGGAGTTCTTGATCATTTATTCCGTAGTCAATTTCTTCTCGTAGTGCTCTTGAGTTTGCTGTATTTGAGCTAATGAAGAGCACGATATTTTTTGAACTTCTAAGGCGCTCTCGAAGCCTTGGCTTTAGCGTTGTTTCCCAATCACTGTTGTCACGAACGTTGTACGTCTTATCATGCGAGTCATTAAAAGGAAATGATGTTTCTTTTCCCTTCCAAGCTCGCAACATGTTGTAGTAGCAGAAATCTTTCGTGGCATGTACGCCGAGCGCGCTCGCATTAAAAGGTTCAGCAACATAAAAGGCTGCGTAATTACCATTTCGATATGCCATCACTATTCCTCCATAAATGTATAGCCATTCTTATGCATGCGGTGAATTGCTACGCAGGCTAGCCCCTAACGCCAGCTTAACGGGCGGCCGGGTTCATGGCCGTCCCGGTTGAAGCGCAAGTTATGCCAAAGGGTGAAGACATGAAAGCAAATGAATTTTTACGGGAATTTGACGAAAGCCACTTCCCTTCAACGCTCGGCCCCGTACTGGATATGCAGTCGCATGATCCGCCATTCAGGAAGGCAGACCTGCGACAGATGGCCAAGGAAGGGCTGATCGTTTTGGACGAAACGAGTTGGACATATCGACTCACTCTCGCCGCAACAGATGCTGTGCATAACGCAAAAGTCACCGGCTCGCCGGTCTTATCGGCGAGTCCGCGTGGACTGCCGGGTTAGCGACCGGCCAACTACGGAGAGCGAAATGAACGAAAACGACGACATCTGCGGACTTTGCGGCTTGCCAGGAGCGGACAAGATTCCGCACCCTAGCCACTGGCCGGATGAGCGAGTGCCGGACACGGATTTGGTACACGCGGACTGCGAGGTGGAAGAGTGCGCGAGAGCAAGCGCGATGTGCCAAGGGAAGGCGCGGGACGAGTTCTTGCGGGGCTGATGCTGACATGGGCGCTAACGTAATATAGACAACAAATTCATAAGGCTGTCATGCTGCCTATGTTCAGCATTGCTGTCAATAGCCAGGCGTGCATCCCACTATTATCAGTGCGTTAACACCCAATTCCGCGCTGGACTTTCCTTTTAGGGCAACCTAAAATCCTGCGGATGGAAGCTAAAGCTGTTTCTCAAAATTCCCCCAAGCTGCTCGACCGGGTGCGCGCCGAAATCCGGCTGCGCCATTACAGCATACGCACCGAAGAGGCGTATGTGGATTGGGCGCGGCGCTTTATCCTGTACCACAACAAGCGGCACCCGAAGGAGATGGGCGCGGAGGAGGTGCGCGACTTCCTTTCGCATCTTGCGACCGAGCGCAATGTTTCGGCTTCGACGCAAAATCAGGCCAAGTCGGCCCTGCTGTTTTTGTACCGCGAGGTGCTGCATGTCGAGTTGCCCTGGCTGGACGAGGTGATCGCGGCCAAGGCGGCCAGGCGGCTGCCGGTGGTGCTGACGCCGACCGAAACGCGGCGCTTGTTGAATGTGATGTCCGGCACGATGGGGCTGGTGGCGAGCCTGCTTTACGGCACCGGGATGCGCCTGCTCGAAGGGCTGCGGCTGCGGGTGAAGGATGTGGAGTTCGAGCGGCGCGAGATCATCGTGCGCGAGGGCAAGGGCAACAAGGACCGGGTGACGGTGCTGCCGGAAAACCTGATCCTGCCGTTGAAGGCGCACCTGGAGAAGGTGAAGGCGCTGCACGAGCGCGATCTGGCGGCAGGTTTCGGCGAAGTGTATTTGCCGGATGCGCTGGCAAGAAAATCCCCGAAGGCGGGTAAAACGTGGGGCTGGCAATTCGTGTTCCCTTCTGCGGTGCGCTCGGTTGACCCGCGCAGCGGCATCGAGCGGCGGCATCATCTTTACGAGGCCAGCGTGCAGCGGGCGGTGCGCGAGGCGGCCAAGCTGGCGGAAATCGCCAAGCCGGTCACGCCGCACACCTTGCGCCATTCCTTTGCCACGCATCTGTTGCAGAGCGGCTACGACATCCGCACGGTGCAGGAATTGCTCGGGCACAAAGATGTGCAGACCACGATGATCTACACCCATGTGCTGAACAAGGGCGGCAAGGGCGTAATCAGCCCGCTGGACAGGTGATGATCTGACGGGGGGATGCGTGGCGGGCCATCCGCTTTCCGGGGCCGCCGCACGATACCCTGAAACAACTGGCCTTATTTGGTAGAATCCGGCCCACTTTGGGCGAAGAGCTTCAACCGGCCAGCTTGCCGCAATGATTCAGAACACACCATTTACTTATCTATGAGAACGCCTAATTTTTGTCGGCTTTTTGTTATCCAGGTTGGCTTGCTGGCGCTGGGCTTCTGCTTCCCCGCAGCCGCCGATGACATCCAGGACATCAACAAGCTGTTTCGCCAGGGGCAGCACGAGCAGGCGATGGGGCGTGTAAACACCTATCTTGCGGGTAAACCCAAAGACGCGCAGGCGCGCTTCCTGAAGGGGTTGATTTTTACCGAACAGGGCAAGACCGGCGAAGCCATCCGGGTTTTTTCCGAACTGACCGAAGACTATCCGGAGTTGCCCGAACCTTATAACAACCTCGCCGTGCTGTATGCCGGACAGGGGCAGTACGACAAGGCCAGGATCGCGCTGGAAATGGCGATCCGCACCCACCCCAGCTACTCCACCGCGCACGAAAACCTGGGTGATATTTACGCCAAGATGGCGAGCCAGGCCTACGACCGGGCGCTGCAACTGGACCGCAACAACGCTGCCACGCAAACCAAACTGTCGCTGATTAAAGACTTGTTCTCCGGCACCGCCAAGAGCGGCAAGCATGGCGCTGCCGTGCAGCCCGAACCGGCAACGGTCGCCGCCCCCCAACCGGCAGCGGAACCGGTCGCCGCTGTTGTTGCCCCCGCGCCAGCGCCTGTCGCCCCGGAAAAGGTTGCCGTAGCCACGCCCGAACCCCCCGTGCCCCCCGTGCAAGCCGCCGCAAAGAAATCGTCGGCAAATAGCGGCAACGAAGTGCTCAAGGCGGTCCGCGATTGGGCTGCGGCATGGTCATCCAAAGATGTGAATCGCTACCTCGCGTTTTATGCCGCCGACTTCAAGACGCCGGGCGGGGAAAAACGCAGCGACTGGGAGGGGCAGCGCCGCGAGCGCATCGGCGCCCCAAAGTCTATCAGCGTGAATATCAGGGATGCCCGCGTCAAGCTCGTTGATGACAGCCATGCCAGCGTGGCTTTCAAGCAAGTCTATCGCGCCAGCCATCTGCGCAACATTTCCGGCAAGACGCTGGTGATGGTGAAATCCGGCGGGAGCTGGCTGATTCAGGAAGAGCGTTCCGGAAAGTAGCCGCATGCGCGCATTCCTTTTGCTGTTTGCCCTGGTGCCGCCGCTCGGCGGGGCGCACGCCGGAGAGCTCGGCGGCGCGCCCGTCTCGCGCAACATGGAAACGTTGCTGGTGGAAAGCATGTTGTCGGTATCCAGCAGCAAGCTGGATACGGCGATGACCGAAGTGGATTCGCTGCTGAAAATCAACCCGAAATTCAAGCTCGCGCAACTGATACGGGGCGATTTGCTGCTGGCGCGCGCGCGCCCGCTCAATAATCTGGGCAACGCGCCGGAGGCGGAAGCGCGCATGGAAGATTTCCGCGATGAAGCGCGCGTGCGTCTGCAACGCTTCAACGAGCAACCCCCTACCGCGCTCGCGCCAAAATTTCTGTGGCAGCTCGATGAGCGGCAGCGCCACGTCATCGTGGTAGACACCAGCAAATCCACGCTGTACCTGTACGAAAACGACAATGGTCAGCCGCGCTATGTGGCCGATTATTACATCAGCACCGGCAAGAAAGGCATCGAAAAGGTTGCTGAAGGGGATCAGAAGACTCCGCTCGGCGTGTACTTTGTCAATGCCAATCTGCCAAAAAACAAGCTCACCGATTTCTATGGTAGCGGGGCTTACCCCTTGAGCTACCCCAACGAATGGGACCGCAGGCAGGGTCGTAACGGCCACGGCATCTGGTTGCACGGCACGCCGAGCGATACCTACAGCCGGCCGCCACGCGCCAGCAACGGCTGCGTGGTGCTGTCCAACGAAGACCTGGAAAACATCGGCAAAGTGTTGCAGGTCGGCGTCACCCCGGTCATCATCGCCGGCCAGATGGATTGGAGCGGCGAGCAGGATCAGGCCGACCGCGCCGCGCTGCTGAAAGAGATCGAGCAATGGCGCGCCAATTGGGCCAGCCTCGATACCGACCGCTATCTTGAGCATTACGCACAAAATTTCTCCACCGGCGGGATGGATTTCTCCGCTTGGGCGCGGCAGAAAAAACAGGTTAACGCCGGCAAGTCATGGATCAAGGTCAGCATTTCCAATATCAGCGCGTTCGCCTACCCCACCCAGCCCGGGCTGGTAGTAGTCAGTTTCGAGCAGGACTACGCCAGCAGCAACTTGTCCAACCGGATGAAGAAGCGGCAGTACTGGATGAAACAAAACGACCGCTGGCAGATAGTTTACGAGGGCGCGGCATAACCCGCCCGGCATATCTCATTTACAAGGAGCCCGCCCGTGATCATATTGAAAAATTTCTTCGCTTTTCTAGTTCTCGGCTGCCTGTTATGTTCCAACGCGCAGGCCGCAACCGCTTCCCAACAACCAGCCAATAAAGGAAAAACCGGAATGGTCAAACTGCATACCAACCTCGGCGTCATCACCGTAAAACTGAATGCCGAAAAAGCGCCTGTTTCTGTCAAAAATTTCCTCGAATACGCGAAGAGCGGTTTTTATAACGGCACCATCTTCCACCGCGTGATCGGCAATTTCATGATTCAGGGCGGAGGGTTCGAGCCCGGCCTGAAGCACAAAGCGACCCGCGCACCGATACAGAACGAGGCCGCCAACGGCTTGAGGAACGACACCTACACCCTCGCCATGGCGCGCACCGGCGACCCGCACTCCGCCACGGCGCAGTTCTTCATCAACGTCAAGAACAATGACTTCCTCAATTACCCCGGACAGGATGGCTGGGGCTATGCGGTATTCGGCGAGGTGGTCGAAGGCAAAGAGGTCGTGGACGCGATCCGCAAGGTCAGCACGGGCTTCCGCAACGGTTTTCAGGACGTGCCGGTGGAAGATGTCGTCATCACCAAGGCGGAAGTGATCCAGCAATAACCGGGCGCTCCCATCCGGGCCTGCCCCAGTGTCGCACGCGCTTTTTATTTCCGACCTGCATCTCGGCGCGAACAGCCCGCAACTTACGCGGTTGTTCGCGCATTTCGTGCAGCATATCGCCCCCCAGGCGGATGCGCTGTATATTCTGGGGGACCTGTTCGAATACTGGGCAGGGGACGACGACCTCGATGACCCGTTTCACCGGCAAATAAGCGGATTGTTGCGGGCACTTGCCGCTCGGGGAACCCGCCTGTATATCATGCACGGCAACCGTGATTTTCTGATGTCCGAAAAACTGGCCGACGCGTGCCAGGCCTCGCTGCTGAACGACCCTGCGCTGCTCGACCTGTACGGTGTGCCGACGCTGCTCTCTCACGGCGATACTTTGTGTACCGATGATGTCGGCTACCAGAGTTACCGCAGCCAGGTACACGAACCGGCCTGGCAACAGCAATTCCTCGCGCAACCGCTGGCCCGGCGCAAGGCCCGTATCCAGCAAATGCGCTCGCATAGCGAAAATGAAAAACGCGGCAAAAGCGAGGAAATCATGGACGCGAATGAGGCGGCGGTGGCAAATTTGTTGCGCGAATATGGCTACCCGCGCCTGATCCATGGCCATACCCACCGGCGCATGCTCCACCGGCCAACGGTGGACAGTCACGAATGCGAGCGTTGGGTACTGGGAGAGTGGCTCGAAACGGGGAACGCTTTGCGCTGCGACGCGGGCGGCTGCTCGTGGGAAACCATCGCCTGCCCGGCCTGAACCTGCCATTCAGAAACACTGCCGGAGACGCTATTTCCTGAAGCCGTTCAGCACGTCAAACGCTTCTTGCTTGGTCAGGAGCTTGCCCTTTGCAACATCGTAATAAGCTTGCTCTTTGGTTATTTTGTTTTCCATACGGATTACGACGTAGTCCGTCGGGATTTCATACGCGCCCGAGCTGCAAACGGGCCGCCAGTCCTGCCCTATATTTGAGTTAATCATAATAGATTCCTTTCGCCAGCAATCCGGCGATCAATATGCAGAGAATAATAAGTGGCACGTATTCCAGCCACGGTAATTTCCTTCCAGTGGC
Source organism: Gallionellaceae bacterium (assembly GCA_008080515.1). Taxonomy (GTDB): domain Bacteria; phylum Pseudomonadota; class Gammaproteobacteria; order Burkholderiales; family Gallionellaceae; genus VIKH01. The sequence continues at coordinate 33,234 of VIKH01000019.1, forward strand.
AATGGGTTTTAGCCGGAGCGTGGTATCGCGTTCATCCCGGAGTACGCCATTGTGGTATCTCATTTCTTTAACCTGTTCCTGTCTTGGTCGTGTGCGAACATTAACAACAATCGTGGGGTTAGCCCTAACCCAACCGGCGGCTTTTTGTTGCAGGGATATATGAAGCGATAGCCGGAATAAACGGCAGAATTTCAGAGACGGGCGGAGTGGCGGCCCGAATGTTCAGCAAGAAAAAATCTGTTGGCCCGGCGCTTCCCTTTCGGCACACCCGCTACGCGGGCTGCTCAGGCGAACGCGCCCCCAGCGGGAGGGAGGCCACAAAAAACGGTTTTTGCCGAGGCTGCCGAAACATGCGCGGCTAATTTCCAGTAACGCCCGGTAGCAGTTTGCGGGGCAGGATTTCGCCGAGTTAAGTCAACAATGCCCGCGCGGATCATCTGAACACGATGGTCCTGTTGCCGCAAACCAGCACCCGATCTTCCACGTGGTAGCGCAGGCCGCGCGCCAGCACCGTCTTCTCGATGTCGCGCCCGTAACGCACCATGTCCTCCACGCTGTCGCCGTGGTCTATGCGCACCGTATCCTGCTCGATGATGGGGCCGGCATCCAGTTCTTCGGTAACGTAATGGCAGGTCGCGCCAATCAGCTTCACGCCGCGCTGGTAGGCCTGATGGTAAGGCTTGGCACCGACAAAGGAAGGCAGGAAGCTGTGGTGGATGTTGATCACGCGCCCGGCAAAGCGCCGACATAGCTGCGGCGGCAGGATTTGCATGAAGCGCGCCAGCACCAGGGTGTCGCCCCGGTATTGCTCGAACAGGCGCGCGATCTCGGCAAATGCCGCATCCTTGTCGTCCATGTTCACATGGTGGAATGGGATGCCGTGCCACTCGACGAAGCCACGCAGGTCATCGTGGTTGGAAATCACGCAGGGAATGTCCACGGCCAGCTCGCCGCTACGCCAGCGATGCAGCAGATCGTCGAGGCAATGATCCTGCTTGCTGACCAGAATCACCACACGCTTTTTCTGCGCCGAATCGCTGATTTGCCAGTCCATGCCGAATTCTGCCGCCAGCACGGCAAAGCGCGAACGAAACTCGTCCAAGCCAAACGGCAGCGAGTCCGCACGGATTTCCTGGCGCATGAAAAAACGTCGCGTCAGGTCGTCGGTGTGGTAGCTGGCCTCGACAATCCAGCCGCCGTGTTGCGCGACAAAGCCGCTCACCGCCGCGATGATGCCGGTGCGGTCCGGGCAGGAAATGGTCAGGGTGTAGCGGTGTTCATTCATTCAGTTGTCTCCATGTTTATCCCATGTAATCCATCAGCATAGAGTTACGTCATTCCGGCGAAGGCCGGAATCCAGTTGATAAAAATATCCCGCGAATGCGGGTCAACATCATGGCTTTGTCGGCTCCGCGCCGCTATTTTTTACTGGATTCCGGCCTTCGCCGGAATGACGGGTTAATGGGTTATCCCGAATTTATTCTGGTTCACCCATTGTCAGCACAATCTTGCCGGTAACCCCACCCGCCTCGATCAAGCGATGCGCTTCGGTGGCCAGCTCCAGCGGCAAGCGGTGCGTGACCAGCACGCCGAGCTTGCCCGCTTCCACCAGTTCCGCTCCCTGCTCCAGTATCCCGCGCTGGCGCACGCGCTCTTCGTGCAGCTTCATCACCTGCGGGGTGAGCATCAGCTCGTAGCACAGCGACAAATTGCGCAGGCGGGCGAGCTGCGCGTCGCTCAACGACAGCGGCGTGGACAGCAGGCTGACCACTTTTCCACCGACGCGCGCGGCACCGAGCGAGCGCAGGAAGGTATCGCCGCCGACGGTATCCAGCACCACGTCCACACCATCTCCGGCAGTCCAGCCGAGCGCCTCCTGCACGAAATCCTGCTCGCGGTAGCGGATGATTTTTTCCGCGCCCAGCCCCTGCATCAGCCCGGCCTTTTTGGCATCGCTCACCGTGACCGCGATGCGCGCGCCGAGATGATGGGCGAGCTGGACGGCGATGTGGCCCACGCCGCCCGCCGCCGCATGGATCAGGATGGTTTGACCGGCCTGCAAATGCGCGCGCTCGACCAGCGCCTCCCAGGCGGTAATCAAAACTAAAGGTAACGCGGCGCTGTCCTGCAAGCCGATGTTGGTGGGTTTCGCGGCGCAACAGTCTTCGTGCAATGTGGTGTATTCGGCGTAGCAACCCGGTTCGTCGCCGATGCCGCCATTGCAAAAATACACCTCATCTCCAGTTCCGAAGCGCGTCACCGCGCTGCCGGTTTGCTCCACGACACCCGCCCCGTCGCAGCCGAGAATGGCGGGCAGTCTGTCGGGGTAATAAGCGGGCTTGGCGCGCAGCTTGGTGTCCACGGGGTTGACGCCGGCGGCGGCGAGTTTCACCAGCAGGTGATGCGGCGAGGGCAAAGCCGGTTTGGGAATATCGCGCAGTTGCAGAACGTCAACATTTCCGGGCGCGGTGGCGAGGATGGTTTTCATAGTCAATCATTCTGAAAAACTTATTTGGCCACAGAGCACACAGAGATCACAGAGGAAAGCCGATGAGTTACCGGCAATCGCATTTCACCCAAAGAGTGAAGGCGCGCCAGGTGGTGAGTGCCGTAGTTTCTCTGTGTGCTCTGTGGCTTGAATTGCGGTTTTAAGGATCATTTTGTTGCCTGGGGCGTATGTTAAACTTGCGACACCAATTTAGCGAGTTCGGTCATGTCTGGAAACACCTTCGGCACGCTCTTTACGGTTACCTCATTCGGCGAATCGCACGGTGCCGCCATCGGCTGCATCGTGGATGGCTGCCCGCCCGGAATGGAGATTTCTGCGGAATATATCCAGCGCGACCTCGACCGCCGCAAGCCCGGCACCTCGCGCCATGTTACCCAGCGGCGCGAATCCGACAGCGTGGAAATCCTCTCCGGCGTGTTCGAGGGCAAGACCACCGGCACACCCATCGCCTTATTGATCCGCAACGAAGACCAGCGCAGCAAGGACTACGGCAGCATCGCCGAAACCTTCCGACCCGGCCATGCCGACTACACCTACTGGCAGAAATACGGCATTCGCGACCATCGCGGCGGCGGTCGCGCCTCGGCGCGCGAAACGGCGGCGCGGGTAGCGGCGGGCGCGATTGCGAAAAAGTGGCTGCACGAAAAATACGGCGTGGAGATACGCGGCTACCTCGCGCAGCTCGGCGAAATCGTGATCCCGTTCAAGAGCTGGGGCGACCTGCATGAAGAAGGCAACAGCTTCTTCGTCGCCGATGCGAGCTATATCGCGCAACTGGAAGACTACATGGATGCGTTGCGCCAGTCCGGCGACTCCATCGGCGCCAAGCTCGCGGTGATGGCGCACAACGTGCCGGTCGGCTGGGGCGAGCCGGTATTCGATCGCCTCGATGCCGAGATCGCCTACGCCCTGATGGGCATCAACGCGGTCAAGGCCGTCGAGATCGGCGCGGGCTTCGGCTGCGTCACGCAGAAAGGCAGCGAGCACGGCGACGAGCTGACCCCGCAGGGATTCTTATCGAACAATGCAGGCGGCATCCTCGGCGGCATCTCCACCGGGCAGGACATCGTGGCGCACTACGCGGTCAAGCCTACATCCAGCATCCGTATTCCGCGCCGCTCCATCAACAAACAGGGCGAGCCGGTGATGGTTTCCACCGAGGGGCGGCATGATCCGTGCGTGGGCATCCGCGCCACGCCGATTGCCGAGGCGATGCTGGCGCTGGTGCTGATGGATCATGCGTTGAGGAATCGGGGGCAGTGTGGGGATGTGGAACTTGCCCTCCCCGCCGGTCGGGAGTAAATTGCCGCATCGTTCAAGTTCAAGGATTCGCAAGATGAGCACCGCCACGCTATCCAGCAAATTCCAGCTTTCCTTGCCCAAGGCGCTTCGTGAAGCCATGCAGCTTCAGCCTGGGCGGCATTCGAGCTGATTCCGACGGGTTCGATCATTCAACTCGTACCCATGACTTCCATCAAGGAACTGCGCGGCATTGCTCGCGGCGCGAATCCCGCACAATATCGTGACCGGGAAGACAGCCACTGACAGACAATTAGGAGACCACGATTTCCCCAGAGAAAATTGTGGCCCCCAGTTGTCCCCGGTGCTGCTTGCCAATATGCCCGCATTGAACAATACCTCGAAGCTGATGTGCATGTGGGCCGGGGTAATGGAAGTAGTGATGCCGGGACAGATGACCTATATGATTCCTTGAGATCGTGTTGGCGGCGGGTGATCGCTGGACAATCGGGGGGATGGAAAGCAGAGAGGAAGCCGGAAAAAATGGGGAGTGAAACATGCAGCTCAAACATGCAATCAAGGTTCTGGCCTTGATATCCGCAGTAACGGCAGGTGCGAATGCCTGGGCAAGCGGCGACAAGGTGAAGCCGGTTCTTGATGCCGATATTCCTGAGCTTGGCAGTGTATCTCAGCAGATTCAGGATGGCGTTACCGGCAGCGTTGGCCCGAGCGCGCCCGTGATTGACAATATTCTCGAACAGGGCATCAAGCTGCCGGAGGTAGAGGAAGGAGCAGAGGGCGGCCTGGAGGGTGAGGCGCGGAAAGAAAGTGGCGCGCCCGAATAACCCGCGTAAGGCGCACACCGTAACCCGCGTAAGGCGCATAAACGTAGGGCGCAGCACCCGCAAGGGGTAGGCCGTGGTTGTAAAGGCGCTAAAGCGCCAACAACCACGCACTAACCAACGGGCATTGCGCAGCATGAGTTTCCCAGGCTCACCCATCCGGCGCAATGCGCTACGCTTATTGCGCCCTACCACATTACCACACGACTTGGCATGTGTGGTTTGCTGCGCGAGGCGGTGGCATCGGTGCGTCGGCGGCATCCCTTCGTCATTCATGGCTGGGTGGTGTTGCCGGATCACCTGCATTGCGTTATCGGTCTTCCGCCAGATGATGCAGACTTCGCAACACGGTGGCGGCTAATCAAAATAGCGTTTTCCAAGGCGTTGCCAAAAACCGAACGGCGTTCCCAAGTTCGAATGGCGCGCCGCGAGCGGGGCATCTGGCAGCGACGCTATTGGGAACATCTGATTCGCGATGAGGCGGATTTTCGCGCGCACATGGATTACGTCCATATCAACCCGCTCAATGGACTGGGCCGGTGGCGATGAAGGAGCGCTCGGCTATAAGGATTGACCTGCGGCGCAACTCGCCTTGCTTGAGCCGCTTTCCTCCACCCGATTGGCGGGGCTCAATTTGCCCTATCCCTTCCGGCTAAGGTAAAATTCACGCCCTTTCGTTTTGATGCTTGGCGTCCCGGCCAAGCGCGCGGATGCTCCGTGGCGATTCGGTCGCCATTATTTTTTTCTGAATTTTTCTGACGAGGAATATCGCGTGAGCCATCCTTTGCTGCCCGAGTTTTCCGGGTTGCCATCCCGGCAGGGCTTGTATGATCCGCAGCGCGAACACGATGCCTGCGGGGTAGGTTTTGTCGCGCACATCAAGGGCAAGAAAAACCACGAGATGGTGCTGCAGGGCTTGCAGATTCTGGAGAACCTCACCCACCGCGGGGCGGTGGGCGCCGACCCGCTGGCGGGCGACGGGGCTGGCATTCTGATCCAGATACCCGATGCGTTCCTGCGCAAGTGCTGCGCCGCGCGAGGAGTGACGCTGCCGCCAGCCGGGGAATATGGTGTCGGCATGGTGTTCCTGCCGCGCGCCGCAACGGCCCGATCCACCTGCGAGCGCGTGCTGGCCGACAAGATTGTGGCGGAGGGGCTGACGCTGCTGGGCTGGCGCGATGTGCCGGTGGATAACTCCGGTTTGGGCGAGAGCGTGAAGGCGTCGGAGCCGGTGGTGCGCCAGGTGTTTGTCGGGCGCGGCAATGTTCTCAAGGATGCCGACAGTTTCGAGCGCAAGCTGTTCGTTATCCGAAAAATTACCGAGCACGCGGTGCGCGCGTTGCCGGAAGAATACAAGCGCGGCTTTTACATCCCGTCGCTGTCGTCGCGCACCATCGTGTACAAGGGCATGTTGCTGGCCGATCAGGTCGGCAAGTATTACCCCGACTTGCAGGACAAAAGCGTGGTCAGCGCGCTGGCGCTGGTACATCAGCGCTTTTCCACCAACACCTTTCCCACCTGGAACCTGGCGCACCCGTTCCGCATGATCGCGCACAACGGCGAGATCAACACCTTGCGCGGCAACGTGAACTGGATGGCGGCGCGCCACGCGGCGATGTCTTCCGACCTGCTCGGGGACGACCTGGAAAAACTGTGGCCGCTGATCGTGGAGGGCCAGTCCGATTCCGCCTGTTTCGACAACGCGCTGGAACTGCTGGTGGCCGGCGGCTATTCGCTGCCGCACGCGATGATGCTGCTGATCCCCGAAGCCTGGGCGGGCAACCCGATGATGGATGAGGAGCGCCGCGCCTTTTACGAATACCATGCGGCGCTGATCGAGCCGTGGGACGGCCCCGCCGCCGTGGCCTTCACCGACGGCCGCATGATCGGCGCGACGCTGGACCGCAACGGCCTGCGCCCGGCGCGCTATCTCATCACCGACGACGACCTGGTGCTGATGGCTTCCGAGATGGGAGTGCTGGACATCCCGCAACACAAGATCGTGAAGAAATGGCGCTTGCAGCCGGGCAAGATGTTCCTGATTGACCTCGAGCAAGGGCGCATCGTGGATGACGCCGAGCTGAAACGGCAGCTTGCCACCGCCAAGCCCTACCGCCACTGGATCGAGAAATCGCGCTATTTCCTCGGCGATCTGCCCGAGGCCAAGGACAAGCCCGAGTTACCGGAGCCGCTGCTGGATACCCAGCAGGCATTCGGCTATTCGCAGGAAGATATCAAGTTTATCCTGGCTCGATGGGCAACGATGCCGCGCTGCCGGTGCTGTCGAACCGGAGCCGCTCGCTGTACGATTATTTCCACCAGCTTTTCGCGCAGGTGACCAACCCGCCGATTGACCCGATCCGCGAAGAGATCGTGATGTCGCTCACCTCGTTTATCGGCCCCCGGCCCAACCTGCTCGGCCTGGACGAGGCCAACCCCACCATGCGCCTCGAGGTGCATCAGCCGGTGCTGACCAGCGAAGATTTGTTCAAGCTGCGCGACATCAGCAAGCTGACGCGGGGATGCTACAAATCGCTGGTGCTGGACATCACCTATCCGGCTGCGCAGGGCGCGCAAGGTTGCGAAGCCGCGCTCGGCGCGCTGTGCGCCGCGACCGACCAGGCGGTGGCGGACGGCTACAACATCCTGATCCTGTCCGACCGCGCGGTGTCGGCAACGCGCATGGCCATCCCCGCGCTGCTGGCTTGTTCGGCGGTACACCACCACCTGATACAGAGCGGTTTGCGCACCAGCACCGGCCTGGTGATGGACACCGGCTCCGCGCGCGAGGTACACCATTTCGCGCTGCTCGCCGGTTACGGGGCCGAGGCGGTCTGCCCGTGGCTGGCGTTCGAGACCTTTGCCGCGATGCCGGTCTGCTCAAGGTGATGTCCAAGATGGGCATCTCCACCTACCAGTCCTATTGTGGCGCGCAGATTTTTGAGGCAATCGGCCTGAACGCCGGATTCGTAGAGAAATATTTTACCGGCACCGCGACCCGGATCGAGGGCATCGGCCTGGCCGAGATCGCCGGGGAAGCGGCGCTCGTCCACCACAAGGCGTTCGGCGACGACCCGGTGCTGGCCAACGCGCTGGATGCGGGCGGCGAATACGCCTGGCGCACGCGCGGCGAGGAGCATTTATGGACGCCCGAATCCATCGCCAAGCTGCAGAGCGCCACCCGCACCAACAATTTTGCGACCTACAAGGAATATGCCAAGCTGATCAACGAACAGGGACAGCGCACCAAGACCTTGCGCGGGCTGTTCGAGATCAGGCCGGCGGGTGCGCCGGTGCCGCTGGATGAAGTCGAACCGGCAAAGGAAATCGTCAGGCGTTTTGCCACCGGCGCGATGTCGCTCGGCTCGATTTCCACCGAGGCGCATACCACGCTGGCGATCGCCATGAACCGCATCGGCAGCAAATCCAACACTGGCGAAGGCGGCGAGGACCCGGCGCGCTTCAAGGCGATCAAGGGCGGCGAAATGCTTTCCGAAATCATCGGCAAGAACCGTATCGCCAGCGACCGCGAACTCAAGGCGGGCGATTCGCTGCGCTCGCGCATCAAGCAGGTGGCCGCCGGGCGCTTTGGCGTGACCGCCGAATACCTGGCTAACGCCGACCAGATCCAGATCAAGATGGCGCAGGGCGCGAAGCCCGGCGAAGGCGGGCAACTGCCCGGCCACAAGGTGTCGGAGTACATCGCCAGGTTGCGCTTTTCGGTGCCGGGCGTGGGGCTGATTTCTCCGCCGCCGCACCACGATATTTACTCCATCGAGGATCTGGCGCAACTGATCCACGACATGAAAAACGCCAACCCGTCCGCTTCGATTTCGGTGAAGCTGGTGTCCGAAGTGGGCGTGGGCACGGTGGCGGCTGGCGTATCCAAGGCCAAGGCCGACCACATCGTGATTTCCGGTTTCGACGGCGGCACCGGCGCTTCGCCGCTGTCGTCCATCAAGCACGCCGGCGCGCCCTGGGAGCTGGGCCTGTCGGAAACGCAGCAGACGCTGGTGCTGAACCGGCTGCGCGGGCGCGTCGGGCTGCAAGTGGACGGCCAGCTCAAAACCGGGCGCGACGTGCTGATCGGCGCGCTGCTGGGCGCGGATGAGTTCGGCTTCGCCACCGCGCCGCTGGTGGTGGAAGGCTGCATCATGATGCGCAAGTGCCACCTGAACACCTGCCCGGTCGGCGTGGCCACGCAGGACCCCGAGCTGCGCAAGAAATTCAGCGGCCAGCCGGAACACGTGGTGAACTATTTCTTCTTCGTCGCCGAAGAGCTGCGCGAATACATGGCGCAGATGGGTGCCCGCAAGGTTGACGAACTGATCGGTCGCAGCGATTTGCTGGATACCCGCAAGGGCATCGCCCACTGGAAAGCGCGGGGCCTGGATTTCTCCAGGATTTTCTACCAGCCCGCCGTACCGCCAGGCGTGGCGCGCTTGCACGCCGAGACGCAGGATCACGAGCTGGGCAAGGCGCTGGACAACAAGTTGATCGCCAAAGCCCGCCCCGCGCTGGACAACAAGAAACCGGTGACCATCGAGAGCGCAATCGGGAATGTAAACCGCACCGTCGGCACCATGCTGTCGCACGAAGTGGCGAAACGCTACGGCCAGGCCGGGTTGCCGGACGATACCCTCACCGTGAAGTTCAAGGGCGCGGCGGGGCAGAGCTTCGGCGCTTTCCTCGCGCGCGGCATCACCTTCGAGCTGTCGGGCGAGTGCAACGATTATGTCGGGAAGGGCCTGTGCGGCGGCCGCATCGTGGTATCGCCGCCCAAAGAAAGCCGCATTGCGGCGGAGGACAACATCATCGTCGGCAACACCGTGCTGTACGGCGCAACCAGCGGCGAGGCTTATTTCCGGGGTGTGGCGGGCGAGCGCTTCGCGGTGCGCAACTCGGGCGCGGTCGCGGTGGTGGAAGGGCTGGGCGACCACGGCTGCGAATACATGACTGGCGGCATGGTGGTGGTGCTGGGCAGGACCGGTCGCAATTTCGCGGCGGGCATGTCCGGCGGTGTGGCGTATGTGCTGGACGAGGATGGCGATTTTGAAATGCGCTGCAACATGGCGATGGTGGCGCTGGAGCCGGTGCCGGAAGAAGTGGCGGCGCTGGACGGCGCGGATGTCGAACCGGAAGGGCATGGCCGGGTGCATTTCAACCACCTCGGCAAGGCCGATGCGGTGGCGCTGCGCGGCAAGATCGAAAAACATCTGCGCTACACCGGCAGCGCGCGCGCCCAGCTGATTCTGGATAACTGGGCGCGCTATCTGCCGAAATTCGTCAAGGTGATGCCGACCGATTACCGCCGCGCCCTTCAGGAAATCGCGGAGCAGCAAGCCAGGCAAAAGGAGGCCGAATAAATGGGCAAGATTACCGGGTTCATGGAATTCAGCCGCTTGAGCGAAGAAAGCCTGCCGGTCGCGAATCGCCTGAAAAATTACCGCGAGTTCGTGTTGCACCTGAACGACGAGCAGGCGCAGACGCAAGGCGCGCGCTGCATGGATTGCGGCATTCCCTTTTGCAGCAGCGGTTGTCCGGTCAACAACATCATCCCGGACTGGAACGATCTGGTGTACCGCGGCAACTGGCAGCAGGCGCTGGAAGTGCTGCACTCCACCAACAATTTCCCGGAATTCACCAGCCGCATCTGCCCTGCGCCATGCGAGGCAGCGTGTGTGCTGAACATCAACGAAGTCGCGGTGGGCATCAAGTCCATCGAGCACGCCATCATAGACAAGGGCGGTGAAAACGGTTGGGTGGTGCCGCAACCGCCGAAAACGAAAACCGGAAAGAAAGTGGCGGTCATCGGCTCCGGCCCCGCCGGGCTGGCGGCAGCACAGCAATTGGCGCGCGCCGGTCACGATGCGGTGGTGTTCGAGAAAAACAGCCGCATCGGCGGCTTGCTGCGCTACGGCATCCCCGATTTCAAGCTCGACAAGCGGCTGATTGACTGGCGCATGGCGCAATTGCGCGCCGAAGGCGTGGAATTCCGCACCGGGGTATTCGTCGGCAAAGAGGCGCCGGGCGCGGGCGTGGCCAACGACGCGCAGAAAACCGTTGCGCCGAAAGAATTGCTGAAAAATTTCGATGCCGTGATCCTGGCGGGAGGCTCGGAGCAGCCGCGCGACTTGCCGGTTCCGGGGCGCGAATTGGCGGGCGTGTACTATGCGCTGGAGTTCCTGATTCCGCAAAATAAAGAGGTCGCGGGCGACGGCAAGAACCCGATCAGCGCGAAGGGCAAGCATGTCGTGGTGATCGGCGGCGGCGACACCGGCTCCGATTGCGTGGGCACTTCCAACCGCCACGGCGCGGCCTCGGTAACCCAGTTCGAGGTGATGCCGCGCCCGCCCGAGCAGGAGAACAAGCCGCTGACCTGGCCTAACTGGCCGATGAAACTCCGCACCTCCAGCTCGCACGAGGAGGGCTGCGCCCGCGACTGGTCGGTGGCGACCAAAGAGTTTATCGGCAAGGGCGGCAAAGTCACCGGCCTCAAAGCGGTCCGCCTCGAATGGAAGGACGGCAGGATGCAGGAGATTCCGGGCAGCGAATTCGAAATCAAGGCCGACCTGGTGCTGCTGGCGATGGGCTTCACCAATCCGCTGCAAGCGGTGCTCGATGCGTTCGGCGTAGCGAAAGATGCGCGCGGTAACGCCAGGGCCACCACCGATGGCGCGGGCTGCTACCGGACCAGCGTGGACAAGGTGTTCGCTGCGGGCGACATGCGCCGCGGCCAATCGCTGGTGGTGTGGGCGATCCGCGAAGGCCGCCAGGCCGCGCGCGCGGTGGACGAGTATTTGATGGGTTCGTCGTTGCTGCCGCGCTGATTTTTACTGCGTTTCATCTGCGTCATCTCGTTTTGCGGGGGGCTGCAATGGGAAAAATTGCCGCGTTGCTTATTGTTGCCACTTTGTTTTCCGCAATGAGCGGCGCGCAGCCGGAAAAAACACCCATGAAAAATACCGTCAACCGCCAAACCGCCTATCTTGCGGGCGGATGTTTCTGGGGCATGGAAGAGTTGGTACGCCAGATCCCCGGCGTGCTGGAAACCGAAGTCGGCTATACCGGCGGCAGCACACCAAGCCCGGTTTACTGGACAGTCAAGACCGGGCGCACCGGCCACGCCGAATCCCTCAAGATCGTGTTCGACCCGCAAAAACTTGCCTACCGGCATCTGCTGTTCGAGTTCTTCCGCATGCACGATCCGACCACGCGCAACCGGCAGGGCAACGATGCCGGCACGCAATACCGCTCGGCGATTTTTTATGTGGATGCGGAGCAGCGTCGCACCGCAGAGGAAGTTATCCGCACCGTGGACAAATCAGGCGAATGGAAAGCCAAAGTGGTGACCGAAGTTGCGCCGTTCAAGGAGTTTTTTCGCGCCGAAGAATACCATCAGAAATATCTGCTGAAACAGCCGCAGGGATACACCTGCCATTACATCAGGCGGATGAATCTGGGGGAGTGATTCTGATATATGCCTCTTAACAAAGCACCGCAAAACTTGGAGCGTGTACACCGACACCTCCCCCTTTGTGAAAGGGGGACAACCAAACAAGCTGTGTTTTGTATAGGGGCATGTTCTGGTTCGGTCGCCGTTATTGCGGGCGCGCCAACAGCAGGCTAACCCGCTCTGGCGCACCCGAATTGAAACGCGAAGCTAAACAACGCGGGGGTTAGCGTCCCCGCCCGCCACCGCCGCCCGGCCCCATGCCACCGCCACCCGACCCTCTGCCGCCTCCTCTGGCCGGCGGCTCATCCGGAAGCGCTACACCGCGCTCTTTGGCTCGCTCTTGCATGCGCTCGTGATGTTCCTTGCGAACTTGCTCGCGCTCTTCGGCATTTTTTGCGGCGCGCATTTTGTCGCGCTGCTCGATGCGCTCTTGTTGGGACATGAGCTGGCTGCCATAGATTTGCTCCTGGTCTTGAGCCGGATCGGCTGCCAGCGCATGCCCGGCAGGCAGCAACAGCGCGAACGTCAAGGTTGAAAGCAAAGTTGTCTTTTTCATCATGGTCTCCTTAACACGGCGGGTTGTGTGATTTGCATTTGCGGTTAATGCAACCCATTCACTAACCGAATTTTCCAGAGTTGTATGGCAGGTTGAGCAATGTGATGGTTCCGGGTTTGCACCAAACAGTGTATGCCTGGCCAGCCTACATAAAATGCAGAAACATATTATCGTATGCTTATACGACTGCATGTTCACCAATAAATTCTCTTTGGGGGATGCGGCATATTGCCGCACTATTATCTGGGGCGAACGCGGGCTGTCATGCGTGAAAAAACAGGGGAGAGGAGTAGCATGGTGAGCGGAACGCAGTTACCGGCCAGCCGCCTTGAGCAGCACCTTTACCGCTCCGCCGCCGCCTTCGCCGGGCGGCGCCTCGCAAAATGCCAGCACTTCCGCGCACTGGGTCAGCCAGTGGCGCGTGCGGGTTTTCAATACCCCCTCGCCGCCGCCCGCCTGCCGCCCCTTGCCGTGGATCACGCGCACGCAGCGCAGCCCGCGTTGCGCCGCGTCGCGCAAAAACTCCTGCAGCAGCCTGCGCGCTTCGTCGCTGGCGAGGCCGTGCAGGTCGAGGTTGTCCTGTATCGGCGGCTGGCCGCGCCGCAGCTTACGCAAAGTTGTGCGCGCGATGCCGGAGCGCAGGAATTCAACCAGCGGCTCGTCTCCTGCGCCATGATCGGAAAGGGTGTCCGAAATTTCCGGGGATTCGGGCTGACGATGAGCTGGGGTCGCGCGAGCAGGGGGAGGTTGGATTGTTGCGCGGTCGGACGGTGGCAGCGGGGTGACGCCCTCCAGTGCCTGGCGGAACAGCACGCTATCTTCCGGTAGCGGCTGCCCCCTATTTTTCCCCATGGCAAATTGCCGGTTTCAGGATGCACCTCAACCCGGCGAAGCGAGGTACCGGTCCGCATCCAGCGCCGCCATGCAACCGGTGGCCGCGCTGGTGCAAGCCTGGCGGTAAATCTGGTCCTGCACGTCGCCCGCCGCGAATACGCCGGGTATGCTGGTGGCCGTGGCGTTGCCCGCCTGGCCGCCGCGCGTGATGAGATAGCCGTTATCCATTTCCAGTTGCCCGGCAAAAATATCGGTGTTGGGCTTGTGGCCGATGGCGACAAACACGCCAGCCAGACCGATGTCCTGCGTTGCTCCGGTCTGGACGTGCTTGACGCGCATGCCGGTCACGCCGCTGTCGTCGCCCAGCACTTCATCCAGCACGTGATGCAGTTGCAGGGCGATTTTTCCTTCTTTCACCTTTTCCATCAGGTGGTCAACCATGATACGTTCGGCGCGGAAAGCGTCGCGCCGGTGCACCAGCGTAACGCGGCGCGCGATGTTGGCCAGATACAGCGCTTCTTCCACCGCCGTGTTGCCGCCGCCGATGACCGCCACGTCCTGCCCGCGATAGAAAAAACCATCGCAGGTGGCGCACCCCGACACGCCCTTGCCCATGAATTTCTCTTCGGAAGGCAGGCCGAGGTACTGCGCCGATGCGCCGGTGGCGATGATGAGCGCATCGCAGGTGTAGCTGCCCGCATCGCCTACTAGGGTAAACGGTTTTTGTTGCAGTTTGGCGGTGTGGATGTGGTCGAAAATGATTTGCGTGCCGAAGCGCTCCGCGTGTTTTTGAAAGCGTTCCATCAGTTCCGGCCCCTGCACACCGCCGAAGTCTGCGGGCCAGTTATCCACCTCGGTGGTGGTCATCAGCTGCCCGCCCTGCGCCATGCCGGTAATCAGCACCGGGTTCAGGTTGGCGCGCGCGGCGTAGACGGCGGCGGTATATCCGGCGGGGCCGGAGCCGAGGATAAGCAGGCGGTGGTGCTGGGTAGGTTTTTCCATGATCGGGTTGTTTGAGCGGGTTGAAATGAACGCCAAATTTAGCAGTGGTGCGCCCTCCTGTCGAGTAGAATGCGCGCACCATGATTTTGCGCTTGTTTTACGCCCTGATATTGGCGCTGGTTGCGCCTTGCCTGCATGCGGTCGAATTGCCCGGCATCCCGCAATTCATGGACGAAATGGTGGCGAAGCACGGCTTCGAGCGCGGCGAGCTGGAACAGATATTTGGTCGCGCCCAGCACCGCCAGGCCATCATAGACACCATCTCCAAGCCGGCCACCCTGAAACCGTGGCCGGAATATCGCGCCACCTTCGTCAACGACAAGCGCGTCGCTGGCGGGTTGCAATTCTGGGCGCTCCACGCCGACGCCTTGCGGCGGGCGGAACAGCAGTACGGCGTGCCGCAGGAAATCATCGTCGCGCTGATCGGCGTGGAAACACTGTACGGCAGCAACAGCGGCAAGCACAGCGTGCTCGACGCGCTGGTTACGCTGGCGTTCGATTACCCGCGTCGCGCCGAATTTTTTCGCGGCGAGCTGGAGCAGTACCTGCTGCTGGCGCGCGAACAGAAGCTGGACCTGTTCAAGGTGCAAGGCTCTTACGCGGGCGCGATGGGCATCCCGCAATTCATGCCGGGCAGCTACCGCAGGTATGCGGTGGATTTTGGCGGTGACGGCACTGCGGATCTGCTGCACGATCCGCAGGATGCCATCGGCAGCGTGGCGAACTACCTCAAGCAATACGGTTGGTCGAGCGGCGAGCCGGTAACGATGCCCGCCCGCACCGAAGAGGGGGCCGACTCATCCGCGCTCGCGCCGGGTGCGCGCGCCGTTGCGGAATGGGCGGCGGGTGGCGTGAGATTGGAGAGCACGGTCGCGGCAGACAAGGCCGCGCGCCTGTTGACATTCACCGTAACGGGCGGCAAAGAGCTCTGGCTGGCCTTCGCCAACTTCGATGTCATCACCCGCTACAACAACAGCGATTTTTACGCCATGACGGTGTACCAGCTCGCCGAAGCCTTGCGCGCCGCTCGTGAAACCGGCACGCAAGAATGACGGCCCCATGCAGTTTTATTTGTTGGTGCCTGCCGGAGCCGCCAGCGCCTCGGCCTCGGTCAGCAGGAATTTCCTGAACGCCTGCGAGGCGGTGGAAAGGCGTTTGCCCTTGCGGTGAACGATATGCCAGTGGCGCACGATGGGGAAGTGTTCCACATCGAGCACCACCAGGCGTTTCGTTTCCAGCTCCAGCTCGATGGCGTGCCGTGAAATGATGCCCACCCCCATGCCGGCTTGCACCGATTGTTTGATCGCTTCGTTGGTGTCCATTTCCATATGGTGCGGCAGCGCCAGGCGGTGGCTGGAGAAATAACGCTCAACCACGCCGCGCGTGCCGGAGCCCTGCTCGCGCAGCAGAAAAGTTTCCTGGGCCAGTTGTGCGGGTTTGATATGCCGCTTTCGGGCGAGAGCGTGTCGGGGGGCGGCAATTACCACCAGCGGGTTTGGCATGAACGCTTCGGACTGCATGTCCGCCCCTGCCGGCGGCTGCCCCATGATGGCGAAATCTGCGGCGTTATCGGCGAGCTGTTTCAGCACCGCATCGCGGTTGGCAACTTGCAGGCTCACCTTGATTTTCGGGTATGACTGGATGAATTTAGCCAGCAGTTGCGGCATGAAGTAGTTGGCCGTGCTGACCGCCGTAATGTTCAGCCGACCGCGCTCCATCCCTTTCATTTCGTCGAGCACCGCCTCCATTTCCTCGAGCTGCTGTGCGATGGCGCGGCTGTAGTGCAGCATTTCCCCGCCCGCTTCGGTCAGGCGGATCTGCTTGCCGGTCTGCTCGAACAGCGGCAGGCCGATACCCCGCTCCAACTGTTTGATCTGCATGGAAACGGCGGGCTGGGTGAGATACAATTCCTCGGCGGCGCGCGAATGGCTCAAATGCCGTGCGACCGCCGCGAATACCTGGAGCTGGCGCAAGGTGATGTGGAGCATGGCTCTATCGTTCAAGTATAAGTGTTGCTTATCATTATAATAAAAAACTTTGAATATTATTTATGGTTTGATGCCCGTATAGTTCGCCGTGTTGCACAATTAAACCGTTACCTATCAGGAGAGCACAAATGGATCAGTCAGCGCGCTACGCCAATCTGGATTTGAAAGAAGCCGAGCTCATCAAGAACGGCAAGCACATTCTGGTCGCCTACAAGATGAAGCCCAAGGCCGGTACCGGCTATCTGGAGGCGGCTGCCCACTTCGCCGCCGAATCCTCCACCGGCACCAACGTGGAAGTGAGCACCACCGACGATTTCACCAAGGGCGTGGACGCACTGGTGTATCACATAGACGAAGCCACCGAGGATATGCGCATCGCCTATCCGCTGGAGCTATTCGACCGCAACGTGACCGATGGCCGCATGATGCTGGTTTCTTTCCTGACGCTGGCCATCGGCAACAATCAGGGCATGGGCGACATCGAACACGCCAAAATGGTCGACTTCTACGTTCCCGAAGAAGTTATCCGCCAGTTTGATTGCCCGGCCACCAATATCGAAGACTTATGGCGCATCCTCGGTCGCCCGGTCAAGGACGGCGGCTACATCTCCGGCACCATCATCAAGCCCAAGCTGGGCCTGCGCCCCGAACCGTTCGCCAACGCCGCCTACCAGTTCTGGCTGGGCGGCGACTTCATCAAGAACGACGAGCCGCAGGGCAACCAGGTGTTCGCGCCGGTGAAGAAGGTTATCCCGCTGGTCTACGACGCGATGAAGCGCGCCATGGACGAGACCGGCCAGGCCAAGCTGTTCTCCATGAATATCACCGCCGACGACCACTACGAAATGCTGGCCCGCGCCGATTTCGCGCTGGAGACCTTCGGCCCGGATGCCAACAAGCTGGCGTTCCTCGTTGACGGCTACGTCGGCGGCCCCGGCATGGTGACCACCGCGCGTCGCCAGTACCCCAACCAGTTCCTGCACTACCACCGCGCCGGTCACGGGGCCGTCACTTCGCCCTCCGCCAAGCGCGGCTACACCGCCTTCGTGCTGGCCAAGATGTCCCGCTTGCAGGGCGCTTCCGGCATCCACGTCGGCACCATGGGCTTCGGCAAAATGGAAGGCGAGGGCGACGACAAGATCATCGCCTACATGATCGAGCGCGACGAGTGCCAGGGGCCGGTATATTTCCAGAAATGGTATGGCGTGAAAGCCACCACCCCGATCATCTCCGGCGGTATGAACGCGCTGCGCTTGCCCGGCTTCTTCGAGAACCTCGGCCACGGCAACGTGATCAACACGGCGGGCGGCGGTTCCTATGGCCACATTGACAGCCCCGCCGCCGGTGCGATCTCGTACGCCAAGACGCACCGGGAATTTGCGCGCGCCTTCGAGTCGTTCCAGAAGGACGCGGATCAGTTGTACCCGGGATGGCGCCAGAAGTTGGGCGTACACAAGTAATCCGGAGCACCCTGCTAACGGCCCTTGCCTTTTCGGGCGAGGGCCGTTTTTATTTCAGATTCAGCACATCCTGCATGTCGTACATGCCCGCCGCATTGGCGTGCAGGAAGCGCGCGGCGCGCAGCGCGCCGAGCGCAAAAGTGGCGCGGCTGCTGGCCTTGTGGGTGATTTCGATACGCTCGCCAGTGCCCGCGAACAGCACGGTGTGGTCACCGACGATGTCACCGCCGCGCACGGTGGCGAAGCCGATGGTGGAGGGGTCGCGCTCGCCGGTGACGCCCTCGCGCCCATAGACGGCACATTGCGCGAGGTCGCGGCCCAATGTTCTGGCGATCACTTCACCCATGCCCAAGGCGGTGCCGGAAGGCGCATCCACCTTGTGGCGGTGGTGCGCTTCGATAATCTCGATGTCGTAGCCGTGGCTCAATACTCTGGATGCCATTTCCAGCAGCTTGAAGGTGAGGTTCACACCCACGCTCATATTGGGGGCGAACACGATGCCGATCTGCTGTGCCGCGCTACCTAGCTGCGCCTTTTGCTGCGCGGTGAAGCTGGTGGTGCCGACAACCATGTTCACGCCAAGCTTCTGGCAGATTTCCAGGTGACGCAGCGTACCCTCCGGGCGGGTAAAGTCTATCAGCACGTCCGCACCTTGCAGCGCGGCAGCCGCATCGGCGCTTATTTTTACGCCGCAAGCGCCCCCGGTTAGTTCCCCGGCATCTTTGCCCAACAGGGGGCTGGCACCCTGCTCCAGCGCCGCGTGCAGCGCGAGGTCGCCCGATTGCAGCACCCCCTCCAGCAACGCCCGTCCCATGCGCCCGCCGCTGCCGGCGATGGCCACCTTGATGTTACTCATCGCTGCTCCTGTTTGCTGGCGGAAGGCTCTGCCGACAAAGGCGCGGTTGCTGCGGCCAGGGGCGGCATGTCGCCATCATCAATGCGCGCCAGGCGGTCACTGTCGAAGTGCAGGGTCAGGCGCTGCTTCTCAACCAGCTTCCCGCTCTGCTCAAAACGGTACACGTAGTCCCAGCGGTTGGCGTGGAACGGGTCGCTGACCAGCGGCGTGCCCAGCAGGGCGCGCACCTGCGAGCGCGTCATGCCCGGCTTGAGCCGCTCGCGCATCTCCTGGGAAATCAGGTTGCCCTGGCGGATCTCGATTTTGTGCGGAGAGAGCGTAAACAGCTTGGGCATGGACATTTCGCTGCACGAAACGAGCAGCAACGAAACCGGAAGAATGATGAGTTGGGCGCGCATGGAGTTCGTACTGTTCAAAATGGCAGCATGATACATCAACTCGGGAAAGGCTTTGAACTGCGGATGAACGCGGATTCCCACGGACGTATCTGTAGTAGCCAGTATTTGGCCGGACACGAACCGTCAGGTTTCTGTTTTGCATTCGTTGCAGCTTGAAATTGTGTCGAAAATAAAGCTGCGCTTTTTGGCAAGCAAAACACTTCAAGGTTTGAAGATAACCGGCTCACCGGTTTAACGTGAAACTCGCGTAGCGATTCGTTTGCCCTTTCTCCCGCGTGCGGGGGAAAGTTGGATAGGGGGGAACGGGCATGACGAGTTTCATTATCAGGGGTGGCGTCATTGCCATGCCCGTTAGGCAAGCACCCGCAAACTCGATATAGGCCAGGCCATGTTCCACGCCGAGATGGTCCAGTATCCGCGCCACCACGAAATCCACCACATCCTGCACGTTCTGCGGGTGATGATAAAAGCCGGGATTGGGCGGCAAGATGACGGCCCCCGCATGTGACAGGCGCAGCATGTTTTCCAGATGGATGGCGGAGAACGGCGTTTCGCGGGGCACCAGTATCAGCGGGCGTTTTTCCTTGAGCATGACATCTGCCGCGCGGCAGATTAGATCATCGCTGATGCCGCCCGCGATCTTGCCCAGCGTGCCCATGGTGCAGGGGCAAACCACCATCGCGTCGCCGGGGTTGGAGCCGGAAGCCATCGGCGCGTACCAGTCGTCGCGCCCGTACACGCGCAGCTCGCCGCCGAATTCACCCATGCGTTCCACCAGCAGCTTTTCCGCATCCTGCGGGCGGCTGGGCAACGTGAAATCCAGTTCCTGCTTGGCGACGATCTGTGCGGCCTGCGAATACACCAGATGGACGCGCTGCCCGCTTTGCAACAGGCACTCGAGCAGGCGCATCGAGTAGGGCAGGCCGGATGCGCCGGTGATGGCGAGGGTGATGGTTTTCAATTTTCCGGCTCCTCAAAAATTATCAGGCGCTTATAAATGAAATCTTTCTGCTTGAAACAAAGATTCCTCACTTCGTTCGGAATGACAACCCCAAATGCCGTCAGCGGGGAATTCATGCGGCGCAATGCCCGCTGGTTATTGCCCACGGCACTGGCGCAAGGCAACCATGACCTGCTCCACATCCGGCGGTTGCTGTTTCCCGCCGAGGTTGATCGCGTGTTTGCCCGCATGGAGCCCGGTCAAACCGGGGTCGGTGGCGGTGTAGATGCCGACCGTCGGCACGCCGAGCGCTGCGGCGAGATGGCTCAGGCCGGTATCCACCCCGACGGCGGCGCGCGCCCCGCCCAGCAATGCAGCGGCATCCTCCAGCCCGATAGCGGGGGGGCAAATCGCGCCGGGAATAGCCGCGCACAGGCGCTCGCCGCGCGCCTGCTCTTCCGCGCTGCCCCACGGCAGTATGGCCCGCGTCCCCATCTGCCCCAGGCGTTTGCCCAAGGCGATCCAGTTTGCTTCATCCCACAATTTTTCGTCGCGGCTGGTGGCGTGCAGCAGCACGGCATAAGGTTCGGGCGGCAGCCAGGGCAAGTTGAGGGCGGGCGCGCGGATGCCGTAATCCGGCGCACCCTGCGGGGTATAGCCCAGCGACTGCCCGGCCAGTTGGCGGTTACGCTCCACCGCGTGCAGGTTTTTTTCTATCGAATAGGTGTGGTCGTAAAACAGGCTGGCGAGCGGTTCGCGCGCGCTGTCCCGGTCAAAGCCGCAGCGCGGGGCGCGGATGCAGCGTGTTATCAGCGCGCTTTTCAGCAAGCCCTGCGTGTCCAACGCCAAGTCATAGTGGCTGGCGCGCAGGTTGCGGCAAGCCGCCCGCATCTCGCCGCGCGACTGCCAGAGCGACTTGCGCCAGCGGCGCATGGCCACCGGAATCACCCGGCTGACGTTGGGGTGCAGCGCGGGCAGCGGCGCAAATTTTTCCTCCACCACCCAGTCAATGCGCGCATCGGGAATGTGCCGGCAAATATCCGATACCACCGGAAGATTGTGCAGCACGTCGCCCAGCGAAGAGGTCTTGATTAAAACGATGTTGGGCGCATTCTGCATTTTTTGCCGGAGCAGGAAACGGTCTCAACACCGTAGGGCGCAATAACCGACGGGCATTGCGCCGTCACGGCTGTGCGGAGGAATTCGCACTTACGCTCCCCCGATCAGCGCGGCAATCTCGGCCACGCGCCTGCCGACCAGCGCCGCATCGCCGCGCGCTTCGACATTGAGCCTCAGCAGCGGTTCGGTGTTGGAAGCGCGCAGGTTGAAGCGCCACTCGGGGAATTCCAGGCTGATGCCGTCGGTGCGGTCAAGCAGCGGGCGATCTCCGGCAAAGTACGCCAGCACGCGATCCACCACCTGCGCCACGTTTTCGACGCGGTAGTTGATTTCTCCGCTGCACGGGAAAGCCAAGATGCACTCCCCCACCAGGCGCGACAGGGGCTGCTTGCGCGCGCTGACCAGCTCGGCTGCCAGCAGCCACGGGATCATGCCGCTGTCGCAATAGGCAAAGTCGCGGAAATAGTGATGCGCGCTCATTTCGCCGCCATAAATGGCATTTTCGGCGCGCATCCGCTCCTTGATGAAGGCGTGGCCGGTTTTGCACTGGATGGGTACTCCGCCTGCGCCAGTGACGATGTCTATAGTGTTCCAGGTGAGGCGCGGGTCATGGATGATTTTTTCGCCGGGGTGCTTGAGCAGAAACGCTTCCGCCAGCAGGCCGACAATGTAATAGCCTTCGATAAATTCCCCGTTCTCGTCGAACAGGAAACAGCGATCGAAGTCGCCATCCCAGGCAATCCCCATATCGGCCTGGTGTTGCCTGACGGCTTCGGCGGTGGCGGCGCGATTTTCCGGCAGCAGCGGGTTGGGGATGCCGTGCGGAAAGGTGCCGTCCGGCTGGTGGTGCAGCTTGATGAACTCCAGCGGCGCACCGGCTTGTTTCAGCCCGGCTTCGATGGCATCTATCACGTGCCCGGCGGCGCCGTTGCCCGCATTGACCACCAGCCGCAATGGGCCAAGATTTCCGGGGTTGATATAGCCCAACAGGTGGGCAACATAGTCGTCCAGCACCGACAGCCGTTGCAGCGTGCCGCGACGCGATACCGGCGGAAACTCGTTGCGCTCGGCCAACCGCCGGATGTCGTCTAGCCCGCTGTCGCCGCTGATGGGCTGCGCGCCACGGCGCACCAGCTTCATGCCGTTGTAGTCCAGCGGGTTGTGGCTGGCCGTCACTTCGATGCCGCCATCCACATCCAGATGAAAAGCGGCAAAGTACACCTCTTCGGTGCCGGTGAGACCGAGGTCTATCACGCCCGCCCCGGAATCCATCAGCCCCTCCGCCAGGGCGAGCTTGAGCGCCTCGCTGCTCAAGCGCACATCCGAGCCCACCGCCACCCGGCGCGGTTTGCTGTATTCGCCGTAGGCGCGACCGATGCGGTAGGCGATACCCTCATCCAGCTCGACGCCGAGCTTGCCGCGGATGTCATATGCCTTGAAGCAGCTTAATTTCATCATCCCCGCCCGTACACGTCATCGAAGCGGACGATGTCGTCCTCGCCCAGATAGCTGCCGGACTGTACTTCGATCAGGTAGAGCGGCTCGTCGCCGATGTTTTCCAGGCGGTGTTTCACGCCGAGCGGGATGTAGGTGGACTGGTTCGGGTACAGCACCAGCAAATCCTCTCCCCGCGTGACCCGCGCCTTGCCGGAAACCACCACCCAGTGCTCGGCGCGCTGGTGGTGCAGTTGCAGGGAAAGTTTGGAGCCGGGCTTGACCATGATGCGCTTGGCCTGAAAGTTGTCGCCCGCATCAATCCCCTCGTAATAGCCCCACGGGCGGTAAACGCGGCGGTGGAACAGGTGTTCGGTGCGCTCCGCCTGCTTGAGGTATTCCACCGCCTGCTTCACATCCTGGGCAAAGTGCTTGTGCATCACCAGCACCGCATCGGCGGTTTCCACGATCACCAGGTCTTTCACGCCGATGGCGGCGACCATGCGGCTTTCGGCGCGGATCAGGGTATTGGCGGTTTCGGCGGTGTAAACGTCGCCGCGCACCGCATTGCCCAGCGCATCCTGGGCGCTGACATCGGACAGCGACGACCACGAGCCGATGTCGCTCCAGCCCATCTCCACGGTCACCATGGCGGCGGATTGCGTGCGCTCCATCACGGCGTAGTCTATCGAATCCGACGGGCTGGCGGCAAAGGCCTTTTCCTCCAGGCGACAGAAGTCCAGATCGCGCGTGCTGCCCTGCCAGGCCGCTTGCGCCGCCTGGTAGATTTCCGGGCGATAGCGCTGCAACTCGCGCAGATAGGCGGCAGCCTTGAATACGAACATGCCGCTGTTCCAGAAAAAGTTGCCCGAAGCCAGAAATTGTCTGGCCTTTTCCAGATCCGGTTTTTCCACGAAACGCGCTACCGTGTATGAGCGCTGGCCGACCGGCAGCGACGCGCCGCGTTCGATATAGCCGAAGCCGGTGGCGGGCTCGGTGGGGGTGATGCCGAAGGTCACCAACCGATCCTGTTGCGCCAGTTGCAGCGCGTCCTGAATCGCGGCATGGAACGCCGGGATGTCCCGTATCAGGTGATCCGCCGGCAGCACCAGCAGTGTCGCCCCCGCATCGCTCGCCTGCGCCGCAAATGCGGCCACGGCCACTGCGGGGGCGGTGTTGCGACCGGCCGGCTCGAGAATCAGCGAGTGCGGCTTGACACCGATGTCGCGCAGTTGCTCCGCCGCGAGGAAACGGTGCTCGTCGTTGCAGACCAGCAGCGGCGCGGCCATGTCGGGCAGGCCCGCAAGGCGCAACAGCGTTTCCTGAAACAGGGTGCGCTCGGAAACCAGCGGCAGGAACTGTTTGGGCAACGCCGCGCGCGACATCGGCCACAAGCGGCTGCCGGAACCTCCGGACAAAATAACGGGATAGAGCATGGTGCCTTTCTAGAGGAAGCAACAAAACTTGTCTGACGCTTGAATTATAATCCGCAAATTATTGCAAAAGGTGTGGCGTCACTCACATCACAACGGCGGGGTTATTATGAGCAAAGTTGCATTGATCACCGGCGTCACCGGCCAGGACGGCGCCTACCTGGCCGAATTCCTGCTGAAGAAGGG
>VIKH01000156.1 GCA_008080515.1 Gallionellaceae bacterium
ATGCTGTATGTGCGCTGGCATACATACGGCGGAAAGGGCACATTACCCGCCCCTTATAAAACCAACCTGGGGGGGATCTGCGGCCGAAAGCAGAATGCCATCATCCTTTCACTTTTTCGCGGCGTGGCGCGCCACTTGTTCCCTGGCTGCGGCGACAACGTGCGCGGACTCAAACCCGAAGTGCTGCGCAACAACCTTCATTGGCGCGGACAATCCGAAGGTGTCAATACCAAGAATGCTGCCATCAAAGCCAGTATAGCGTTCCCAACCGAAACTGGATGCCGCTTCGACGGCAACGCGCGCGGTGATCTGCGGCGGCAGCACGCAGTCGCGGTATTCCCTACTCTGGCTTTCGAACAGTTCCCACGACGGCATGCTGACCACGCGCGTCTTGATTCCCTCCGCTTTCAGTTGCTCATACGCGGCAATGCACAGCGCGACTTCGCTGCCGGTCGCCAGCAACAAGACATCAGGTTTTCCATCTGGCGCATCGGCCAGGATATAGGCACCACGCGCCACGCCACTGGCGCTCGCGTATTTGGAACGATCCAGCGTCGGTAACGCCTGCCGCGTCAACACCAGGCACACCGGGCGATCCTTGAGCTGCATGATCACCCGCCACGCTTCCACCACTTCGTTGGCGTCCCCCGGGCGCAGCACCATCATGCCGGGCATTGCGCGCAAGGACGCGAGGTGTTCAATAGGCTGGTGGGTGGGCCCGTCCTCGCCCATGTTGATCGAGTCGTGCGTCCAGAGGGTGATGACCGGAATCTCCATCATCGCGGCCAGCCGCAGCGCGGCGCGGCAATAGTCGGTGAAAACCAGGAAACTCGCGGCATAAGGGCGCAGTTTCGACAGGCTCATCCCATTAGTGATGGCGCACATCGCGTGTTCGCGCACGCCGAAGTGAAAATTGCGTCCGCCGTAGTTGCCCGCCGCGCCCGCTTCACCCAGCATCTGAAAATCACCGGCAAATTCGAAGTTCAAATGCGTCTTGGTCGACGGCGCCAAATCTGCCGCGCCGCCCAGCAGCCACGGCATCCTTGCGGCGATGGCGTTGAGCACTTTGCCCGACGAGTCCCGACGAGTCGCGCGTCGCCATGCCCTTCGCATCGACCGGAAAGATCGGCAGCGCGCTGTCCCAGCCTGCGGGCAAGTCGCGACGCTGCATGCGATCAATCTGCCCGGCGAGATCCGGGTACTGCTGGCGATAGGCGGCGAACAATTTCTCCCATTCCACGCGAAGCTTGGCACCGCGACGCCCCATCTGCTCGCGGAAATGTTCCGGAACGCCGTCCGGCACATAAAACTGGGCATCAGGATCCCAACCGTAGAATTCCTTCGCCAGCCGCACCTCGTCCGCGCCGAGCGGCTCGCCGTGCGCTTCCTTGCTGTCTTGTTTGTGCGGTGCGCCATAGCCGATGTGACTCTGCACGATGATCAGGGTGGGACGATCGCGGGTATCGAGAAACGTGTTGTAGGCGCGCGTCAACTGTTCCAGGTCGTTGGCATCGGCGACACGCGCGACATTCCAGCCGTAGCCGAGAAAGCGCGCCGCCACATCCTCGGTGAAAGCGATGCCGGTCGAGCCTTCGATGCTGATGTGATTGTCGTCGTATATCCAGCACAGGTTGGCAAGCTGAAGGTGCCCGGCGAGGGATGCGGCCTCGCTGCTGACGCCTTCCATCATGTCGCCGTCGCCGCACAAGGCATACACCTTGTGCTCGAACAGATCGTACCCGGGACGGTTGTAGGTGGCCGTCAACCAGCGTTCCGCGATGGCCATGCCGACGCTTGTCGCCACGCCTTGCCCGAGCGGCCCGGTGGTGGCTTCCACGCCGGAGGTCCAGCCATACTCGGGATGGCCGGTGCAGCGGCTACCGACCTGGCGAAAGCGCTTGATATCGTCGAGCGTCACCGCCAGACCGCCGGCCTGTTCAGAGCTTGAACCCATCGCCTTGACCCCGCACAGATGAAGCAGGCTATACAGCAGCATCGAGGCGTGACCGGACGACAGCACGAAGCGATCGCGGTTCGGCCAGTTGGGATCCTGCGGGTCGTAGCGCAGAAAACGCTGCCACAAACAATAGGCCGTTGGCGCGGCACCCATGGGCGTACCGGGATGCCCGGACTGCGCCTGCTGCACGGCGTCGATGGAAAGTGTGCGCAGGGTATTGATGCACAGTTGGTCGAGTTGCGTTGCGACTGTCATTTTGTCACCTTCTCCAGTAGGGGGTTGTACCAGCTTCCGTCTGCCGCAATCAGCGCGTCCGCCTGTTTCGGCCCCCAACTGCCGGGCTTGTAGGAGTGTACCCGGTGGTGCTTTTCAAGAACGGGATCGACCACCGCCCAGGCGGCCTCAACTGCGTCTTCACGGGTGAACAGTGCGCCGTTGCCAGCCATGGCGTCGCCCAGGAGCCGCTCATAGGGCCTTGCCTCTCCCGGCTGTTGCTCCAGCAGGTAGAGTTCGCGCTGGTCGCCGACGAACTCTTTGCCTGCGCGCTTGACGCGCGCGGCGAGGGCGACGGCCGTGTTGGGCGAGAGCCGGAAACGCAGATAATTGGCGCGCCCATCCGCAGGTGCTGAATCGTCGAACAGCCGCTGCGGTGGCGGCTTCAACTCCACGATAACCTCGGCCGCTGTAGCCGCCAGGCATTTTCCGGAACGCAGGTACCACGGCACGCCTTCCCAGCGCCACGAGTCGATGGACAGCCGCAGGGCGCAAAATGTTTCGACGTCCGAGTGCTTCGCCACGTCCGGCTCTTTGCGGTAACCGGCGTACTGGCCGCGCACCACGTCGTCCGGCCGCAAGGGGCGCATGGCCTGAAACACCTTGGCTTTCTCGCTGTGCACGGCGCCATAGCCCTGATAAGCGGGCGGCTCCATGGCCAGCAGCGCGACAATCTGGAACAGATGGTTCTGGATGACATCGCGCAAGCAACCGGCGCTTTCGTAAAACGCGCCGCGACCTTTCACGCCGAAATCCTCGGCCAACGTGATCTGCACACTGGCCACGCAGTTGCGGTTCCAGATCGGCTCGAGGAAGGAATTGGCGAAACGGAAGTAGAGGATATTCATGATCGCCTCCTTCCCGAGGTAGTGGTCGATGCGGAAGATTGCATCTTCTGTAAACACCGACCGCAGAAGGCGGTTGAGCTGCTGCGCGGAGGCCAGGTCGCGTCCAAACGGTTTTTCAACAATGACGCGCGCCTGATCGGCCAAACCTGCAACGCCAAGCCCTTTGACAACCGCCTCAAACAGCACAGGCGGGATGGCAAGATAGTGCGCCGGTCGCCGGGCGTCGCCCAGCGCCGCCTTCAGCGCTGTAAAAGTATGCGGATCGTTATAGTCGCCACTCACGTAACCGAGCAGGGAGAGCAGATGATCGAGGGCTGGCTTGTCATCAATCTTGCCGGATTCCTTGATAGCGTCCCTGGCGCGTTTGCGCAGCTGCGCCACACTCCATTGCGAGGAAGCGATGCCAACCACCGGCACGTTGAGGATGCCGTGTTTGACCATTGCATAGAGCGCCGGAAAGATTTTTTTGTGGGCAAGGTCGCCGCTCACACCGAAGATCACCAGTGCGTCCGAGGGTACGGCGTCCCTGTGTTTAGTCTTGCTCATCTCGTGCATCCCGCGTGGCAGGCGTCTCGCGCGCTCGTCGCATTTCGGGTTCGGCTTGTGATCAGGACGCTACCTCTTTTTAGTTTCATGACCGTACTCCTGATTTTTACTGGCGGTTTTAAGAAACTGTTCACGCGCGACTCCTCAGGCAGTATTGCCACCCATCGCCCGCAGGCGCGTCCGTAGCGATTCGATTTCGTCCAGCAATTCCAGCGCCAGTGCCACCCCAGCCAGATCAATACTAAGATCCCGCTGCAGGCGCAAGGCCCTTCGTGTGCGATGCAAGCTGGCGCCACCGAAACGCCAGCGGGCCGGTTCACGTCCCTGATTGAGAATTGTGGCGCGCTATCTTCAGTATTCATGTCTCACACTCCCATTTTGGCGCGTGGATTAAAATTCAATTCCTGCGCCATTTTCCGGTACAACTCCTTGGCGGCTTCGGTATCAGCGGGTGGCAGCGCGATCGCCAATATTACATAGCAATCGCCGGGTGGGTCGCCCGGTAGGCCCCGGCCATTCAGCCGCAGTTTGCGCCCCGACCCCGAACCCGCCGGTATTTTGAGTTCCACGATGCCGCCGAGCGTCGGCACCTTCACGGTTGCGCCCAGTGCCGCTTCCCACGGCGCCACTGGCAAGTCGAGATAGATGTCCCGGCCATCGACCCGGTAAAGTGGATGGGCCTGGAATTCAATCTGGAGATACAAATCTCCCGCCTGGCTTTCTCCCCTACCGGCACTGCCCTGTCCGCTGAGGCGAATGTGCTGGCCTTCGCGTATACCCTTCGGGATGGTTACGTTGAGAATCCGTTCCCGGGTGATGACATGGCCTTGCGCGTCCACGCCGGGAACCCGTAGCGTGATGGTGCGGGTTGCGCCCTGGTACGTGTCTTCCAGATTAATAAGTACCTTGGCGTGGTGGTCTTCACCTTTTGCATGCGGGGAAGCGCGTCCGGCGCCGCCCGCGCGAAAATCCCGTCCAAACAGGGATGCGAAGAAATCGCTGTAGTCCGCTCCATCTCCACC
>VIKH01000157.1 GCA_008080515.1 Gallionellaceae bacterium
GTGCCGGACTCTATTCCGACGCTGCGATTCCTCATCGCGCAAGCAATCGCCAGCGCGCTTCAGCGATGCCCTTGCTGTTGTGGGGGTAGACGTGTTTTATGACACAGTAAGATTAGCAGCCTGTCTGGCTTAAAGGAAATCGGCTGCAAACTTACCTGGCCGGTGCATATTTCGCCGCTTTTTTTGGCAATAGAACGACTATTGCCCTGCAAAATCGGCAAAATCTGCCCTCGCCCAGCTAAATTTTCGCTGCGATTCTTCAAGTCAGGCAGGCTGCTAGCGCAGGATCACGGGCTGATCCGGCAACTCGTTAGGCGCGGAGGGTTGTGCCGGGAAATGCCGCTGCAAGTGCTCGCCGACAGCCCGGATGCCGGCTATGACACCCTCTTCAAATTTACCCAGCCGGAACGCCGCTTCCATGTCGCGGCAGATTGTCTCCCAAACGGCCTGGCCCAGCTTGGCGTGGACGCCCCGGTCGGCGACAATTTCCACGTCGCGGTCGGCCAGCAGCAGGTAGATCAGTACGCCGTTGTTGTGCTCGGTATCCCATACCCGCAATTGCGCGAACGTTTCGATGGCCCGCTCGCGCGCCGTCTGTTTGTGGCGCAGCGCCGCAAAATCGAGCGATGCTTCCACCGCAAAGCGGATCTGCCCGGAATGAGCGGCTTCGGCTACACGGATCGCCCCCTCGATGGCGCGCAGCGCGTGCGCCGGAAACGCGGCCTGCACTGCAAGCTGGCCTGCGCTCAAATGCCTGATCATGCGCCGTATACCCATTACCACCGCCCCGATGCGCCGCCGCC
Organism: Gallionellaceae bacterium; assembly: GCA_008080515.1. Classification (GTDB taxonomy): domain Bacteria; phylum Pseudomonadota; class Gammaproteobacteria; order Burkholderiales; family Gallionellaceae; genus VIKH01. Next base: position 804 of record VIKH01000157.1, read on the forward strand.
GCCGAAACCACCGCCCCCGCCGCTGAAGCCGCCCCCGCCAAACCCGCCACCCAGACCTCCACCCAACCCGCCGCCGCCCGGCCTGCCGGTGCCGTGATGGCTGCGGCCGCCCCCGGCTAGGGTAAAGAAAAACGCGATGGCGCCCACCACACCCGCAACCAGCAGCGGCGCGACGATGAGCCAAGCGAGAAAAGCGCTGGCAAAGCCGATGAGAGCGGCAGCCGGCAAGCGCCCGAACAGGGCTCGCAACACGCTGCCCGCCACCACCACCAGCATGAAGCCGACCATCAGCAGCGATTCGAGGTTGCTAAAGTCGGCGGATGTCGCGCCGCGTTCGGGTGGTGCGGGCAGGGGCTCGCCTTCGATCACCGCGATCATCTGCGATAAGCCCATCTCGATGCCGCCGTAGAAATCGCCGCGCTTGAAAAAGGGAGTAATGGTGTCCGCGACGATGCGCCTGGCGGTGGCATCGTTCAGCGCCCCTTCCAGGCCGTAACCCACCTCGATGCGCAAAGTGCGATCATCCTTGGCCACCAGCAGCAAGGCGCCGTCATCCACACCCTTGCGCCCGAGTTTCCATGCCTCCGCCACGCGGATGCCGTATTGCTCGATAGTTTCCGGCTGCGTGGTGGGCACGATCAGCACCGCAAGCTGCGCGCCTTTCTTCGCCTCGAATGCTGCGAGGCGGGATTCCAGCGTTTGGGTTTGTCCCGCATCCAGCGTGGCGGTGAGGTCGGTGACGCGCTGCGCGAGCGGCGGCACGGCCACCTCTGCATGTGCCGCGCCAGTGAGCAGCAGCGCAAGCAAAGCAACCCGCACCCATATTTTCTTCATTATTAACGAGCCGTTTGGTAAAAAATCAATCTCGTCTGTTCCGATAATGCCCGGCACACCGTGGCAACCCGGAAGCGAGTTATTTGTGGCACGACACATTGGAGCTGTTCGTTATGCGTGCATACGTCATCAACTCACCCTGGTGCATGAAATTCCCTTTCTGGCGAGGATACTGAAAATGGCAGAGCGCATTATGCGCATCTAACCAATTGAATATCTATTTTCTTACTCATTTCATATTGGAAGAGGCTAATAATTGACAAGATTGGACTCGTTACGGATGATGCGTGCTGTTGCAATTTAACCCGATTACCACGCCATGCAAACCCAAACCGTAAGTATTTTTCGCGCGCGCAAGCCGACGGCCCCCAACAGCCTGCCCGGTTCCGCCCGGCGCTGGAGCGTTGACGAGATTGTGGAGCTGTTCAAGCTGCCGTTCAGCGACCTGCTCTACCGCGCGCAGCAAGTTCACCGCGAAAATTTTGACCCCAACGCGGTGCAGTTGTCCACCCTGCTTTCCGTGAAAAGTGGCGGCTGTTCAGAAGATTGCAGCTATTGTCCGCAGTCGGCCTTTCATTCTGCCGGGGTGGAAAACGGGGCAATGCTCCAATTGGAAACAGTGGTGCAGGCAGCGCGCGCCGCACAGCAGGAAGGCGCAGGCCGTTTTTGCATGGGCGCGGCATGGCGTGAACCGAGCGATGCGGAGCTGTCCAGCGTAGTGGAAATGGTCAAGGCAGTGCGCGATCTCGGCATGGAGACCTGCGCCACTCTCGGGATGCTGCGTGAGGAGCAGGTCGAGCAATTGCGCAAGGCTGGCCTGGATTACTACAACCACAACCTCGACACCGCGCCGGAATTTTATGGCGAGATCATCACTACGCGCGACTACCAGGATCGGCTCGATACACTGGAGCGGGTGCGCCGCGCCGGCATCAATGTATGCTGCGGCGGGATAGTCGGCATGGGGGAAACATTGGCCCAACGCGCCGGGCTGGTCGCGCAACTGGCCAACCTCGACCCTTACCCCGAGAGCGTGCCGATCAACAATCTGGTCAAGGTGGAAGGCACGCCGCTTGGCGAGGCACCCGAGCTCGACCCGCTGGATTTTGTGCGCACCGTCGCGGTGGCGCGCATCACCATGCCCAAGGCGCGCGTCAGGCTTTCCGCCGGACGCCAGCAGATGAGTGACGCAGTGCAGGCTTTGTGCTTCCTTGCGGGCGCCAACACCATGTTCTACGGCG
>VIKH01000020.1:0-15094 GCA_008080515.1 Gallionellaceae bacterium
GTTCGGTCTGTCGCATGGCTGGCTCCTCGTCATGGGGTGGGCGTGCGACAGCATGATACATGTTTCGTTATTTATGTGTTGCAATACTAGTATTCAGGTTCGCAAAAGAACGAACTGCCTGATCGTCGATTTCTACTATCGCGGCGAACGGTGCAGAGAGCAGACCGCGCTCGAAGACAACGCGGCCAACCGCAGGAAAGTGGGGAAGCTGGCCGACCGTATCGAAGCGGAGATTGCCGCAGGCACGTTCGAGTATGGCCGCTTCTTCCCGGGCAGCAAGAACGTGGAGAAGTTTGCCGCGCCATCTGCCCCTCATGCGGCGGGTGGCCAGGAAGCCGTGGCCGAAGCTGCGGCAAGCAGGCAGGCCGGTGTTGCCGGCACCCCGCTGCTCCGCGATTTTGCCGAAACCTGGTTCGCGGAGAAGGAGGTCGAGTGGCGGCGCTCGCACAAGAAAAACGTCCGCGCCGACCTGGATGGCCGCATCCTTCCGAGGTGGGGGGATTGGGAGGTCGGACGAATCACCAAGACAGACGTGCTCGCTTATCGCGCCGAACTCGCCAAAGACCGCGCGCGAAGCAAGGAAACCACGCTGTCCAACCGGCGCATCAACATAATTGTCAACCTGTTGAGGCAGGTCATCAATGAAGCGTCCGACCGCTATGATTTTCGCACACCGTTCCTGAATCCGGGGGAACACAGTTGCCTGCCTGTGAGCTTCCTGCCGCTACGTAAATCTCACGTCAGCCCGGCTGCCGCGCCTTATAAGCAGGCGGCTCCAGCACGGTGGGCACGGCTTGCGGCAGGGTGTCGGGGTAATCCTTGCTGTAGTGCAGGCCACGGCTTTCGTGGCGGGAAAGTGCGCTCCGTACAATAAGATCGGCGGAGAGCACGAGGTTGCGCAGTTCCAGCTTGCGCGCGTTGCAGTCGCTTGGTGGTGCGCACGATGCCGACATAATCCCACATGAAGCGGCGCAGCTCCGCCCAGTTGTGGGCGATGACGACTTCTTCGTCGGCATCGGTCACGCGGCTTTCGTCCCACTGCGGTAGCGGCACCAGTTCGGCGCGCGGCTTGGAGAGGATGTCGCATGCGGTAGCCTCGGCGAACACCATGCATTCGAGCAGCGAGTTGCTGGCCAAGCGGTTGGCGCCGTGCAGGCCGGTGTGCGAGGTTTCGCCGACCGCGTACAGGCAGTCCACATCGGCGCGGCCCGAGAGGTCGGTCACGATGCCGCCGCAGGTGTAGTGCGCGGCCGGCACCACCGGGATGGGCTGGCGCGCGATGTTGATGCCCAGCGCCAGACAGTACGAGTAAATGGTGGGGAAGTGCTGTTGCAGGAATTCTTCCGGCTGGTGCGATATATCCAGATAGACGCAGTCCAGCCCGCGTTTTTTCATTTCAAAGTCTATGGCGCGCGCCACGATGTCGCGCGGCGCGAGTTCGGCGCGCGGGTCGTGCCAAGGCATGAAGCGGGTGCCGTCCGGCAGTTTCAGGAGACCGCCTTCGCCGCGCACCGCCTCGGAAATCAGAAATGATTTGGCGTGCGGGTGGTAGAGGCAGGTCGGGTGGAACTGGATGAACTCCATGTTGGCCACGCGGCAGCCCGCCCGCCAGCCCATCGCGATGCCGTCGCCGGTGGCGGTGTCCGGATTGGTGGTGTAGAGGTACACTTTGCCTGCCCCGCCGGTGGCGAGGACGGTATCGTGCGCGGCGATGGTGACAACCTCGCCGCTCAGGCTGTCGAACGCGTAGGCGCCGTAGCAGCGGTTATTTTGCAGGCCGATCTTGGCACCGGTGATCAGGTCAACGGCGTTGTAGTATTCCAGCAGGCTGATGTTGGGGTGCGCCAGCACCTTGGCTACCAGGGTTTCCTGAACTGCCATGCCGGTGGCGTCGGCGGCATGGATGATGCGCCGATGGCTGTGACCACCTTCGCGCGTAAGGTGATAGCCGGTATCGGTGCTGGCATCGCGGGTGAACGGCACGCCTTGCGCGATCAGCCAGTCGATCGCCGTCTTGGCGCGCTCGATCACAAAGCGCGTGGTGGCGGGGTCGCACAGCCCGGCGCCCGCTACCAGGGTATCCTGGATGTGTTCGGCAAGTGAATCCTCCCTCGATAGCACCGTGGCGATGCCGCCCTGGGCCGATGCGCTCGCGCCGTCCAGCAGGGATTTTTTGGTGATAACGGCGACTTTCCGGTGGTCGGCAAGCTTCAGCGCCAGCGACAGCCCGGCCAGCCCGCTACCTATGATCAGGGCATCAAATTGAATCAGGTCAGTCATTTGCCGGGTGGTTCATGTGCTATTCATCGGGAGTTGCCCGAAACTATAGCAAATCCCCGGCCATTCCATCTGCGGATAATTGACCATAACAGGCAATGAACTATTTTTGACGATCTGTGTCTTTGTTCTGTTAGCGGGCAAGGGCTGACGCCCCTGTTGCAGTCCGGTTATACTGATGCGACTACTAGCCATCTGACTAACCCGGTAAAATACACCGGGTAAGTCATTGGTTATAGCGCGCCGCATTTTTGGTGGCGTGAGTCGAGATTCGGATAACCGGCAATGGGCGACAGGGAGGTTGATCAGCAATTAGTCGAGCGCGCGCAACGCGGTGACAAGCACGCGTTCGAGCTGCTGATAGCCAAGTATCAGCGGCGGCTCGCGCGGCTGATTTCGCGGTTCGTCCGAGATGCAGCCGAGGTCGAGGACGTGACCCAGGAAGCGTTTATCAAGGCTTACCGCGCCTTGCCGGCCTTTCGCGGAGAAAGTGCGTTTTATACCTGGCTGTACCGCATCGGCATCAACACCGCAAAAAATTACTTGTTGGCCTCCAAACGCCGGGCGCCGACCAGCACCCATTTCGATGCGGACGAGGCGGAGGGCTTCGAGGAGGCGGGGCTGTTGCAGGAGGTCAGCACGCCGGAAAACGAGCTGATGAGCAAGCAGGTGGTTGAAGTGGTGAACGCATCCTTGCAGCAGTTGCCGGACGATTTGCGCACCGCGCTCACCTTGCGCGAAATCGAGGGGTTGAGCTATGAAGAAATTGCAGCCGTGATGGATTGTCCGATCGGCACCGTGCGTTCCCGCATTTTCCGGGCGCGCGAGGCGATCGCAGAAAATTTGCGCCCATTGCTGGGCACCAGCGAACACAACAGGTGGTGAATTTATGAAACAGCAGATATCGGCTTTGATGGATGGTGAACTGTACGATGATGAGGCGGAGGCGCTGCTCGACAAATTGAAACGCAGCCCCGGCACGGACGGCGAGTGGCGTACCTACCACTTGATCGGCGATGTGCTGCGGCAGCCCGATCACACTTACTCCAGCATCGGCACCGCGATGCGCGAGCGTCTGCAAGCCGAGCCGACCGTATTGGCGCCGGGTCGCCTGGCAGCCCGTAACACGAGATGGTTCGCGCTTTCCGCCGCCGCATCGGTGATGGCTTTGGCGCTGGTGGCATGGATGTCGTTGCAGGTCGGGCAGGAACCGCCCACGCAGATGGTCATGCACCAGCAATCTGTCGCGGCGCGTCCGGCCAGCCTTTCCTCCAACAGGGGCATGAGCGACTACCTGATGGCGCACCAGGAATTTTCATCGGGTGCAGACGTTCAGGGTACGGCTTCGTATATCCGCACCGTGGCGGGCCAGTAGTGCGGTATGGCGCAATGAAACCCGCAATTGCGCTGATTGTCGCCCTGTGGGCCTCAACCGCCTGCGCCGACCCGCTGTGGCAGGACGACCTGAACTGGCTGAAGACCATGGTGTTCGCGTCGCACCAGACCGATTACAGCGGTGTCTTCGTGTACCGTTACGGCAATCATGTCGAGACCTCACACATCATCCACGTTGCGGATAACGACGGCGAGCACGCGAGGCTGGTGGGGATGGATGGCCCACGGCGCGAGATCGTCCGCAGCAACGACCAGGTCTGGTGCTTTATCGGCGACAGCAAGATAAAGCTGGACGGGCGGCGCAACGGCAGAAGGTTTCCCGCCGTGCTGCCGGAGCAGCTTTCCTTGTTGAACGAAAACTACCAGATCAAACAGACCGAAGAAGGCCGGGTTGCCGGATTTCACGCCCATGCCGTAGTTTTTAAACCGAAGGATGCGTTACGCTACGCCCACAGGATGTGGGCACACAGCGATTCCGGCCTGTTGCTGAAGTCGGAAGTTCTGGACGAACGCGACCGCGTGATCGAACAAAATTCCTTCATCCAGCTGACCATAGGCGGAAACAATATTGACCGATCCTGGATCAAGGCTGACAAACCGGAAGCTGCCAAGCTCTCTCACACTGAACACCGCGGCCCGGAGCACCATGCAGAGCTGCCAGCCAACCCCAGCGGATGGCTGGCAGACGTTCCTTCCGGATTCCGGAAAGTCGCCGAAATGCGCCGCTCGCTGCGCGACAAAAAAGAACCCGCGACCCATCTGGTGTTTTCCGACGGCTTGGCCAGCATCTCGATTTTTGTCGAGGCGCTGGAGGGTGGCCAGGATGATCGCCCCGGGCTGACCAGCCAGGGAGCGATCCAGGTTTACCGCAAGGTGAGCGGGGACTACATGCTGACGGTGGTGGGCGAAGTGCCACCGCGTACGGCGATGCAGGTAGCAGATTCGGTGCGCCTCGGGGGGCGGTAGCCCGCTTGTTTTATCCTGTTGGGTATTCACCCGGCTGGCTCTGAACGTGCATCTTGGATCTTTAGGTACGCAGGCAGGACGGGCAGGAAATTCGGCCTGCGCTGCTATTTCTTTTTTCTGTTTATCGTGTTGCGAGGAAAGAAAATGTTGAACAAGTTAAATAAGATGTTTGTTTTTGCGCTTGTTTGCCTGATGTTGCAGCCCGCATCGGCCAGGGAGTTGCCCGACTTTACAGACTTGGTGGAAAAACAGGGGGCGGCGGTGGTCAATATCAGTGCCACGCAAATACCCCGCAGCACGCAGGTGCTGCCGGGGGTGCCCATCCCCCCCAAGAACGATCCGTTTTATGAATTTTTCAACCGCTTTGCTCCGCAAATGCCGCGCGGGCGCGAGCTGTCGTCTCTCGGTTCCGGTTTTATCATCAGCGATGACGGCTATATCCTGACCAACGCCCACGTGGTCGGTGGGGCCGAAGGGATTACCGTTCGCCTGACTGACAAGCGCGAGTTCAAGGCCAGGGTGATCGGAGTGGATAAGCGCACCGATGTGGCGCTGATCAAGATTGATGCGAGCGGGCTGCCGAAAGTTGTGCCGGGCGATCCGAGCCTGCTCAAGGTGGGCGAGTGGGTGCTGGCGATCGGTTCGCCGTTCGGCTTCGACAGCAGCGTGACCGCAGGCATCATCAGCGCCAAGGGGCGCGCCCTGCCGCAGGAAAATTATGTGCCTTTCATCCAGACCGACGCGGCCATCAACCCCGGCAATTCCGGCGGGCCGCTGTTCAACATGAAAGGCGAGGTGATCGGCATCAATTCGCAGATTTACACTCGCAACGGCGGCTCCATGGGGCTGGGGTTCGCCATCCCCATTGACGTGGCGATGGACGTGGTCAACCAGTTGCGCGTATCGGGCAAGGTGACGCGCGGGCGTATCGGCGTGACCATACAGGAAGTCACGCGCGACCTGGCCGAGTCGTTCGGGTTGAACAAGGCGGGCGGCGCACTGGTCAGCAGCGTGGAAAAAGGCGGCGCTGCGGACAAGGCGGGCATACACGTCAGCGACGTGATTCTCAAGTTTGACGGCAAAACGGTGAGCGGCTCTGCCGACTTGCCGCGCATCGTGGCCGCCACGCGCCCTGGAAGCAAGGTGGCGGTGCAGGTGTGGCGCAAGGGCGAGAGCAAGGAAGTGCATCTGACCGTGGGCGAAATGCCGTCTGACGGTCAGCAGGCGCAGGGCGGGCCAGCCGGGGCCGGGGAAAGCCTGGCGCGCCTCGGGTTGGTGGTGAGCGAGTTGAGCGCCGAGCAAAAAAGCGAGCTGCAAGTGAAAGGCGGCTTGCTGGTCGAGGAAGTAAAGAGCAGCGCTGCCGCGCGCGCCGACCTGCGTCGAGGCGACATTATTCTGGCTATAGGAAATGTCGAGGTGAGTTCGCTCGACCAGTTCAACGAAATCCTGAAGCAGATGCCCAAGGGGCGCAATGTTGCCCTTTTGGTGCGGCGCGATGAGGGGGCATACTACCTCGCCCTCAAGCTGGATGAGAAATAAACCTTTTACTATTTTAGAAGTGCAACATTGGCAACGTGGGGTGGATAAAGGCCGCTGGCCTTATCCACCGCGAAGCGGCGGATAAAGTGTTGCACGCCTTTATCCGCACAAAATTACTGCATTGGTAAAATGGAACTGGAATTACTCGACCACGCGCACCCTTTTTTCTTCCTTCTGCATATAACGCACCTCAACCCGGCGGTTAGCTGCCCGACCTTCCTTGGTATTGTTGTCGGCGATCGGCTGCGTGTCGGCATGGCCTGACGTAACGATGCGGTCTTCTGCCACGCCCTTCTGCACCAGGTATTTCTTGACCGAAGCGGCGCGACCTTCAGACAACTTCTGGTTGTACGCTTTCTTGCCCTGGTTATCGGTGTGTCCGCTGACGTCCAGCTTCACGTCCGCATAGTGCTTGGCCGCTTCAACTACCTCGTTCAGTTTCGCGTCGGCACTGGGCAACAACTTTGCCGAGCCGCTTGCAAAATTGGCACCCTCCAGACGAACCAGTTTTTCGGTCAGCGTGGTTTTCCAGGTTTCCTTGGGCTGCGGTGCCGGTGCGGGCGCAGGGGGCGGCGGCGCCACTACCTTGGGTTCCGGTTTTGGTTCAATTTTTGGCTCGGGCTTGGGTGCTACGACCGGCTCCGCAACCGCGACGGGCGCAGCCTTGGGTGCCCTGAAATAATAATTCACCCCGATAGTGAAATTATTGTTGTTCAGTCTTGTGCCGGTGCTATCGGCCGCGAGGGTTGTTAGCTCGCCCACCAAGCTCCAGTGCGGAGAAAATTTGTACTCAACCCCCAAGCCGGCATGTGCGCCGTTACCGCCAGCGGTAAGATCACCATTTGCCTTGCCTCTGCCGTAACCCAGCTTCGCGTAGGGCATCCAGATGCCGTTTGGCAAGCCGAGCTTCAAATCCATGCCGTACACGGTGCTACCGAAATTCGCGGTGCCGGCAACGCCGCTTTTGCTGACGGAGTGCGTGGCCTTCTCGTTGGAGTCAATAAAGAAATCCACGCCCAGCAGATAGCTGCTCATGTCCCAGTTGCGCCCGCCCTCCAGGCCAAAAGCCGCAGCATCTTTGCTGCCCATATCGGTGAGGTTCGTACCCGCGCCATTCACCACGGCTGGGCCGTTAAAATTCGAGCGGTTTCCTCCCAGTTTGCCGCCCATATAACTGCCGGCGAACTCGCTCGCGCCAGCACTGGAAGCGGCCAGCAAGATGGCCGACAGTGTAATACCGCTAATGTGTTTGTTCATGGTAACTCCCGTTGGTGTACGAAAAATCATTGAGCTGTTTTGCGCCCGGCGGTTTGTATTTTAACTGGTTCAGGCCTGCGAGGTAAGCCTTTCTGCCTTTTCAGGTGCTGGCGCGTGCCCAGAATTATTTGCTGGTAATCTCCAAGGCATCGGCCAGGGTATACCTGTCCATCACTTTGATGAACCCCCGGTATGCCTCGCGGAATATGGATTTTAGGCCGCAGGAAGGGGTGATGACGCAACAGTTGCTCGCCTGGTTGAAGCATTCTGCAATATCGAAATTGGGCTCGGTATTGCGCACCACATCGCCCAAAACGATTTCGGATGGCGGACGGGACAACATCATGCCGCCGTTCCGACCGCGAGTGGTCAGAATAAAACCCTTGTTGGCCAGGTTATGGATAACTTTGACCAGATGGTTGCGCGAGATGTCGTGGTATTCGGCGATCTCGGAAACAGTGGTCAAACCATCGGTTTTTCCGGCCAGGTAGATCAGCACCCGCAAGGAATAATCGGTGTACCGGGTAAGCTGCATCGCGTTGTTTTCCGGGTTATACGGGCAAGAGCAAACTGCACGGAAAAGGGCGGCTTGCGCCGCCCCCTCTACCCATTTATGCCATCGGGCTAATGGTGGTGCGTGGAGTGAGCGCCGCCACTCTTGCCAGCCAAAGCCTGTTCTATTTTAGCCGGGTCGCTTTCTCCGTTCACGTTAATAATGTTGAGCTTGCCCGCGCCATGCTTCATGTCGTCGGCAAAGTCGTACACCGCCCCCACCACCAGCAGGTGGCCCGCTTTCACTTTGTCGTCAAATTCCTTGACCGCAGTTGCGGCCTGGTTGTTAACGTTGGCCTTGACCCCGTCAATGTTGGCGACGCCCTTGCTGATCTTGATGGTGTCCAGCTCGCGCTTGATGGCGGGCTCCAGGCTGGAGTAGTCGCCGCTGGCGGCACCGATGGCACCGCACTTGGAATGGCCGATAATCAGCAGCAGCGAGGACGCCAAGTGATTCACGCCGTATTCCACCGAACCCAGGGCCGTGTCCAGCTGGTTGCCGATATTGCGCACCATGAACAGATCACCCTCCGGAGTTTTGTCCAGCGTGTTGGTGTGTACGCGGGAATCGGAGCAAGTGACCACGGTCGCACGCGGATGCTGGCCCTTGGCCAGCTCCTGAAAAAATTTCGCCTTGTGCGCGCCGGTATGCGCGGCGTTATCGGCCCGTATTTCCTTGATGAACGCTTGAGCTACCGCAGCATCGCCATGCTCGTGTTCTCCCGCAAAAGCGGGGGCGGCGACAAGAGCCGCAACCAACATCAATGCCGATTGTTTTTTCATCAGAGTCTCCCAGAGGTTAAGTGAACTGACAGGTGCCGAGAGCCTTAATAGAGCAGCACCCGCGAAGCGGCGCAAAGTGTAGCAAAGTTTTGCTGCAAATGAAATGTCACATTAGGATGACATCGTACTGTTCCTGGTTGTACAGGGTTTCTACCTGTAACGACACCGGTTTTCCGATGAAATCGGAAAGCTGCGCCAAACTTTGCGATTCTTCGTCCAGAAAAAGATCAATGACTTGCTGCGAGGCTAGAATGCGGTATTCGCGCGCGTTGAACTGGCGCGCTTCGCGCACGATTTCGCGCAGGATTTCATAGCACACGGTCTGCGCGGTTTTCACCTCGCCGCGCCCCTGGCAGGTCGGGCAGGGTTCGCACAGCACGTGGGCCAGACTTTCGCGGGTGCGCTTGCGCGTCATCTCCACCAGCCCCAGCGCGGAGAAGCCGTTCACGGTGATGCGCGTGCGGTCGCGCGCCAGCGCCTTCTTGAACTCGTCCAGCACGGCGTTGCGGTGCTCGGGCGAATCCATGTCAATGAAATCGCAGATGATGATGCCGCCCAGGTTGCGCAAGCGCAGCTGGCGCGCGATGGCGTGCGTGGCCTCGAGATTGGTCTTGAAAATGGTGTCGTCGAAACTGCGCACGCCGACAAAGCCACCGGTATTTACATCCACGGTAGTGAGCGCCTCGGTCTGGTCCATGATGAGATAGCCGCCGGTTTTCAGGTTTACGCGGCGCGACAGGGCGCGCTCGATTTCATCCTCCACGCCGTACAGATCGAACAGCGGGCGCTCACCCGCATAGTGCCCCAGCCGCTCCGCCGAACCGGAGATATAGTCTCGCGCAAAAGCCGCCATGCGCAGATAGGTTTCGCGCGAATCCACCAGGATGCGCCCGGTATCCTCGTTGACGCAATCGCGCAACACGCGCAGGCAAATATCCAGATCCTGATACAGCAGCGAAGGGGCGGGGGCGTTTTTCGCGCGCTCCTGCAAGCGGTTCCACAGCTTGTCGAGATATTCGATGTCGGCGGCGAAATCCTTGTCCGATGCGGCTTCCGCCATGGTGCGGATAATATAGCCGCCGCCATGGCCCGGCGGCAGCAACTGCTGCAACCTGCCGCGCAGCACCTCGCGTTCGGTTTCGCTTTCGATACGCTGCGATACGCCGATGTGGGATTCCTGCGGCAAGTACACCAGCAAGCGCCCGGCGATGCTGATCTGGGTGGACAATCTGGCTCCCTTGGTGCCGATGGTGTCCTTGATGACCTGCACCAGCAGGGTTTGCCCCTCGTGCAGCACCTTCTCGATCGGCTTGGCGCCTTCGTCGTTGTAGCGGTTTTCCCAGATGTCGGCAACGTGCAGGAAGGCGGAACGCTCCAGCCCGATGTCTACGAAGGCGGACTGCATGCCCGGCAGCACGCGTTTCACGCGCCCGACATAAACGTTGCTTACCATGCCGAGATGGCTGCCGCGCTCGACGTGCAGTTCCTGCACCGCCCCTTGTTGCATCACCGCAACACGGATTTCTTGCGGGGTGACATTGAGAAGAATTTCGTCGCTCACAGTACCGGATACCCGAATTCCCGCAGCAGTTCGGCGGTCTCGAACAGCGGCAAGCCCATCACGCCGGAATAACTGCCTTCCATGCGCTGGATGAAAGCCGCCGCATAGCCCTGGATGCCGTAAGCGCCCGCCTTGTCCAGCGGCTCGTTGGTGAGGATGTAGCGCATGATGCGGTCATCGCCGAGCGCGGCAAAAGTGATGTTGCTGGCCGACAGGCGCATTTCCAGGCGCTCCTCGAACGCCACGGCCACCGCGCTCAACACCCGGTGCTGTCGCCCGGAAAGGAGGCGCAACATGGCGGCAGCCTCCTCGCGGTCGCGCGGCTTGCCGATGATTTTGTCCTCCAGGACGACGCTGGTGTCGGCGGCCAGCACCGGAAAAGCGGGCAGATTGCGCAGCTTCAGCCCCTCCCGGCCAAACCGGGCCTTGGCCTCGCACACCCGCCCGACATAACCCTCCGGGCTCTCTCCGGCATGGGGCGCTTCGTCTACATCCACGTTGCGGCGCGGGTCTGAACGCAGCAGCAGCATTTCGAAATTGACCCCGATCTGCTTAAGCAGTTCGCGGCGGCGCGGGCTTTGCGAAGCGAGGTAAATACGCGGCTGGATAATCATGATAGAAAGGATAGCCCATAACACCCGGAGTTCGCCCAAATGCAAGGCGCGCAAAAATTTGCGCAGCGCGGCAAAAGTGTTGATAGGTAAGCAAGCAAATTTTTGGGCAACACGGCAGTTGGGATGAAGTCCGGGTTTTATTCTCGGTGATAGGGGTGATTGTGCAACAGACTCTGCGCCCGATACAACTGCTCCGCGAGCAACACGCGCACCAGACCGTGCGGCAGCGTCATGGCCGACAGCGCCAGCAATTGCTGCGCGCCGTCCTTCACCGAGTCGTGCAACCCGTCTGCACCGCCGATGATAAAAGCCACATCGCGCCCGCCGCACATCCATTCCCCCATTTGCTGCGCCAGTTGCCGGGTAGTGGGATGCGCGCCGCGCTCGTCGAGCGCGATGCGCAGGCAACCCGCCGGAAGCGCGGCCAGAATGCGCCCCGCTTCCGCCGCCATGATCTGTGCGGTACTTTTGCCGGTGGTGCGCGGCTCCGGCCTGATCTCCAGCAACTCGATCCTCATTTCGCGCGGCATGCGCTTGGCGTATTCGCTGAAGCCTGACGCGATCCACTCCGGCATCCTGTTGCCGACGGCGAGGATGAACAACCGCATGGTTCAATTTGCCGCGCGCGGCAAATGCTTCATGCTCCACAGCTCTTCCAGGTTGTAATAGGCGCGCACGGCGGGCTGCATGACATGTACCACCACATCGCCCAGATCAACCAGCACCCATTCCCCGGAATCCCCCCCTTCGATGCCGAGCACCGTCTCGCCGCTCTCGCGCAGTTTTTCCACCACGTGGTCGGCAAGCGCTTTGGTCTGGCGGGTGGATTGCGCGCTGGCGATAATCATGCGCTCGAACAGCGAGCTCAGCTTGCTGGTGTCTATCACGGCGATGTCGCTGGCTTTGATGTCTTCCAGAGCGGCTACGACGGCCAGGGTTTTGTCTTCAATGGTCAGCATGGTTGGGTATAGAGGTGATTTGATCGAATGTACTCGGCCACCGCGTCGGGCAGCAGGTAGCGGATGGACCTGTTCTCGGCACAGTGCCTGCGGATGCCGGTGGCGGAAATCTCCAGGGCAGGCATTTCTACCACCACCACCGCACCGGCAGGTGATTCGCGCAGGGCGCGCGGTGACGGGGCGAGGCGTGCGCGGTACGCCTCGCGCAATGCCGCATCGGCTTCAATGATCGCATTGCCGAGCGGGCGCCCGTTATGCGAGGCGCAGGCACCGCGCTGCACGACCACGATATGCGCCAGCCCGAACAATTTTTCCCATTCGTGCCAGGTATGCAAAGACAGAAAAGCGTCGCCGCCCATCAGCAGGCACAACGGTTGCCGCTCCCCCAGTTCCGCGCGCAGAGCGGTGAGCGTGTCCACCGTATAGCAGGGGCCGCCGCGACGGATTTCGCGTTCGTCCAGCACGAATGCCGCGCTGCCTTGCAGCGCCAGCCTGGTCATGTTCGAGCGGTGCTGCGCGCTGGTATGCGGGGCACTGCGGTGCGGCGGCGTGCCGCAGGGAACAAAGCGGATTTCGGAGAGATTGCATTGTTCCAGCGCTTCTTGCGCCAGGCGCAGGTGTCCGTTATGGATGGGGTCGAAGGTGCCGCCGAAGATGCCGATGGGTGTGCTGCTCACTATGCGGAGGCCGAGAATGATTGATGGACGCGGATTTTCCCATGGGCGTCATGATGCAGACAAGAAATTTCGTGGCGGGAAAGTTTTTCGCAGTTTGGGTTGGCGGCTTCATCGCGTAGTTCGGCAAGGTTGTTGTACGAGCAATGGTCGGCATGGCTGCATTGTTTGGCGAAAATCAGGACGAGCAACTGACCGCGACCGGCGGGGTGTCAGGCGGGGCCGGTAGCGCGTAGCTTTCCATTTCCGGCTGCTCGTCGAAGGGGGTGCGCAGCAGTTGCAGCAGGCGCTCCAGCTCGGAATAATCGTGCTGCTGCGCCCGGGCGATGGCTGCTAGGTGGTTGCGCAGGATGTATTGCGGGTTGACGGCTTCCAATCCGGGATAATCGAGTCTTTCTGGTTGCGCGTGACCAGGCGCAGTTCGTGGTGCAGGGCGGTGGCGGCCAGCAGGTCTTTGCCATGCTATTGTGGGTGCCCCTTTTTGCCCTTTTCAAGAAACGGCCAAAATGCCCCCTGCATTGTTGCGCGCCTCGCATTGGTGCGTTTCTCGCGTTAAACGCGATTCCCAAAAAGTTTTTCAACAAACCGTTAAAGGGTTGCATTGACCTCTTCTACAAGCGTACTGGCTGCGCTCGCCATCATCCTGATTGATCTCCTGGGCCGTGCCGGGCTGGACAAGGTGCTGGCGCTCGCGGGCGGCCCCGATCGGGTGGCGCTGTGGGCGCAACTGCAATCGGTGGTGGAACTGGTCAGCACCGTCGCGATTGTGGGGGTATTGCAGGGTTTGACGGTGCTCGTCGCGCAGGCGGGCGATCCGCGCGCCGAGCGCGGCCTGCTGCGGGAGGCGCTCAAGCTGGGCTTGGCCACATCGCTGGCGGTGGCGCTGGCCGCCCCCCTGCTGGCGGCCTGGCTCACGCAGGAAAAAATCGGGCTGGCCTTGTTTGTGCTCGCCGCGCTGGCCGGCCTGTTCACCGTCGTCCCGGCCACGCTCAACGCTTACTGGCTGGGCAAGCACATGCAGCGGCGCATGCTGGGCCTGGCGCTGCTCTCCAGTGCGGTGCTGCTGATGATTGCGGCGGGTGCGGGGCTGGGTCTGCCGTTGCGCGAATTGATGCTGATGCAGTGCCTGGCGCTGCTGCTCTTCGCTGGCGCAACCTGGCGTTACCTGCGCAAGCTGGCGCAGGAGGACGGCAGCCGGGAGGGAGATAAAGAACATTTCCGCAAGCTGGCCAGCTTCGTGCCGGTCGGCCTCGCAATCGGCATCATGAGCCCGGTGTCCATGCTGGTGGTGCGCGGCTTGCTGTCCGGCATGCTTTCCTGGAACGAGGTGGGGCTGTTGCAGGCGCTGTGGCGCTCTGCCGAGTGGGTGACTGCCACGGCGGCCGGCGTGATGACGCTGGTATTCCTGCCGCGCCTGAGCGCATCCCACGGCTCGGCGCAATTCAATCGCGAATTGGCACGCGCGGGCATGATCGTGCTGGCGGCTTCTGCCTGCCTGCTGCTGCTGATCTATTTCAACCAGCGCGCCATGCTGGCAACCCTGTACGATGCGCGCTTTGCGGTGAGCGATGAAGCTGCCGCGCTGGTCATGCTGGGCAGCCTGGTGCGCGTCGCGTCGTGGCTGTTCCTGTTCGGCCTGTATGCAGCCAGCCGCACCCGCCTGATCGTGGTGGGAGAAGTGCTGTCGCTGCCGCTGTTTGCGCTGCTGCTGTGGCTGTTTGCCGACGGCATGACGCTGGAGCGGGCGTCACTGCTCTACCTGGCCAGCTATATCGTTTATCTCGGGTTCAATGCGGCTGCGCTCCATTGGCCGCTTCGTAATTCAGGTCGGAAAAGCACAGAGAGATAGTAGTAGATCGGGTTTCGTCTGGGACCGGTTTCAGATGCTACTTCTGCTCCCGACCCGTTGTTGTCAGTGGGATATCCGAAAAGCAGGTCTTCAACGAATGTTGCGCGTGAGCGGCGAGCGGAGGCAGCGCGAAGCGCTGACGTAGCGAGTCCGACTCCACGCGCTTGTTCGGCTCGATTAACAGGGTTCCAAACTCACTCACGGAGAAAGCCTGCATGAGAGCACGGCAAGAACGACGAACAATGCCGAGAAAATGACTGGAATTGCTGCGACCAACCACTTTGAAGATGTGAATTTCTCTGTTCTTTCTCGCGTATTTTTGCGGCGCTTTTCGCTTACGTGAAAAGGTCTCGGCATTTTGTTCGGAAACTGACTCTCCATCTCGAATGCCTTTTGATGGAAGTCGTCCATGTATTCGCTTGATCTCCAACCAAGGCGAACCCAAAGCGCCCCAAGGACGGCGCCCGGCAAGCAAAGAACAAAGAGTAGAAGTTTCTTGTCGGGAAATGGGTCGGTTCCCGCCAACACTCCAACCCAAGCCGCCACGAACAGTGAGCTAATGACCAGAAAAATATTTAAGCGGCTCCAACGGACTTCCTCGGAATGCATAACGAGGGAAGTCAACACTTGGTAGACCTCGGACTGAGTTACTGAATCAGACATGCGAG
>VIKH01000020.1:15124-31046 GCA_008080515.1 Gallionellaceae bacterium
CCTTCCTTTTTTGAAGCCGAACGTAGAAGTCACCGGTGCTGCGCGGCTTTATCGCGCAGCGTCCGTGTGGACTGCCGTGGGTTGGGCTGCATTGCTAAATCCATGAGTGAATACCGCCCGTTGTTCGCTCGCATCGCGACCCAGTGCCCGGTGCTTTGCCGCAGTTTTGGCAAGCAGGAGGACGTGAGGACCGCACGAAAGAGTGGTGAGCGCCCCCGTTCGCCGGACAGGAGTCACTGGTGTTTGGCAGTGCGCCACACCAATTACAGTACGCGTAAGGCTTGTCCTCCTTTACTGCGTTGGCTTTCGATGCATCTTCAATAGCGCCGCGTGCAAACCATCCTTCCCTATGGGAGGTTCCTTCGAACCAAGCACATTGGATTTCGCGTTGAAGCACATCATCCCGGACGACGGTCATGATCGGCCCTCCGGATTTCAACCGCACACTATCACCCACCGCCATATAGCAACCTCCCAAAGCTTGATGATGCAGCCCAACAGTTATTCATATGACAGTTTCGTCCGGACATTTCTTGATAATACGGACACGGAAATATTCATTTAACCAATTGATGAAACGCAGGTTATCCAAATTCCATGTGATATACAAGCTCAATCATACGGACAGGATTGTTATTTATATGACCGCTCTGGCATGAAGCAGAACTTCACTCTGACAGAGCCTCCTATTGATCCGGCACGAATAGAGTAGCAACGTCATGCCCGCGAAGGCGAGCATCCAGTGGCACGCAAAGCGCGCCGATGTTTGTTATCGCTGGATTCCGGGTCAAGCCCGGAATGACGAAATACGTGCCGGCTCAATAGGCCCAATCCGGGTTTCATTCTCTATGACGAGCAACTGACCACGACAGGCGGCTCGCCAGATGGGACGGGCAGTGCGTATTTCTCCATTCCGGCCTGTTCATCATAAGGATGTCGCAGCAATTGCAGCAGGCGTTCCAGCTCTGAGTAATCGCGCTGTTGCGCCCGGGCGATGGCGGCTTGCGCCAGGTGGTTGCGCAGGATGTATTGCGGGTTGGTTTTGTCCATGCGCGCTTTGCGTTCCGCATCCGTGCTGGCTTCGCCGCGCAGGCGGGTGCGGTAACCGGTCGCCCAGGCATCAAAGGTGTCGCGGTCCGTGAACCGGTCGCGCAGCGCGCATCATGTCGAGCAGCGCCCCGGCCAACTCGATGTCGCCTTCTTGCGATTGCAACAAACCGAGCTTTTGCCGCATCAGCGCGGTCAGTTGCGCCCAGTATGCCTGGCCGTATCCATCCAGTATTTCGTTGAGCTTGTCCGCCGCCACCAGCGGCGTGAGCGCCTGCGCCAGCGCGGCGAGGTTCCACTGCCCGATCTGCGGCTGCTGGTAAAAGGCGTAGCGGCCCCCGGTATCGGAATGGTTGCAGATGAAGGCGGGGTCGTAGCGCTCCATGAAGCCGAACGGGCCGTAGTCGAAGGTCAGCCCGAGGATGGACATGTTGTCGGTATTCATCACCCCGTGCGCGAACCCAACCGCCTGCCAGTGCGCCATCAGGCGCGCGGTGCGGGCGGCCACTTCACCGAAGAAGCGCGCGTGCCTGTCTGCCTGTCCTTCCAGATGGGGAAAATGCCGGGCAATCACGTAGTCCGCGAGCGTGGCGATGTGAGCGTCCTGTCGCCGGTAATAGAACACCTCGAAGGAGCCGAAGCGCACGTGCGATGGCGCCAGCCGCGTCAGCACCGCTGCCGTTTCCACCTTTTCACGATACACCGGCGCATCGCTGCCGACGATGCACAGCGCCCGCGTGGTCGGGATGCCGAGGCCGTGCATGGCCTCCGAGCACAGGTATTCGCGGATGCTGGAACGGAGCACCGCACGCCCGTCGCCCTCGCGCGAGTAAGGCGTCTGGCCCGCGCCCTTGAGCTGCATGTCCCAGCATTCGCCGCCGTTCCTGATCTCGCCCAGCAGGATCGCGCGCCCATCGCCCAGTTGCGGCACGTAATAGCCGAACTGGTGCCCGGCATACAGCATCGCCAGCGGTTCGCTGCCCGGCAGCAGGCGGTTGCCGGAGAAGTATTCGGGGAAGTCCAGGCGCTTTGATTCCTCCGTGGACAGGCCGATCAGCGTCGCCGCATCGGGGTTGAAGCTTACGAGATACGGCTCAGGCAGGGGTGTGGGAGCCAGGCGGGTATGAAAGACATCCGGCAGGCGCGCAAAGGTGTTGTCAAAACTCAAACGCTCCAGGGTGGCCATGCTATTGCGCCTATGAATTTATTACGGAAACACTGAATAAGTCTCATATCGTCATTCCGGCGGAAGCCGGAATCCAGCATTTTGCGAGCATCCGCTTTGCGGATTGCCTGCTTACCCCGCTTCAATTAGCTGGACACCGGTTTTTGCCGGTGTGACGACTTATTCAGTATTTCCTTATTCCAATGCCAACGGTGCATGCTCCGTCAGAAGGAAGAAGCACAACCGTTGGAGAGGTTTACTGCAATTTAGTTGCTGGCCCTGCGGTGGCGGATGAATTCGATGATGGCGGGCAGCAAGGAAACGATGATGATGCCGAGGATCATCAGGGTGAGGTTGTTCTTGATGACCGGGATGTTGCCGAAAAAATAACCCGCCACGGTCAGGCTGCCGATCCAGAGCAGGCTGCCGGACGCGCTGAACAGCACGAACAGGCGGTAGTGCATCACGCCGACGCCAGCCACGAACGGGGCAAAAGTGCGAATAATCGGTAAGAAACGCGCGAACAGGATGGTCTTGCCGCCGTGCTTTTCGTAAAAG
This sequence comes from Gallionellaceae bacterium, assembly GCA_008080515.1. GTDB lineage: Bacteria > Pseudomonadota > Gammaproteobacteria > Burkholderiales > Gallionellaceae > VIKH01. The sequence continues at coordinate 17,895 of VIKH01000020.1, forward strand.
GCGTGGGTCTTGTCCAGATGTTCGCGCTTGATGAGCCCGTTGGTCCGGTTCAGCAGGCGCGTCCCGACCAGCCGCCCGATCCAGTAGTTGGTGTTGTCGCCGGAGAAGGCGGCCACGATCAGCAGCGGCGCCAGCATCTGCAATTCCAGCGAACCCATGCCGCACAGCGCGCCCGCCACGAACAGCAGCGAATCTCCCGGTAGAAACGGCGTGACCACCAGGCCGGTCTCGCAGAAAATAATCAGGAACAGGATGCCGTACACCCAGACGCCGTACTGCTGTGTCAGCTCCAGCAGGTGCTTGTCCAGATGCAGGATGATGTCTATGAAGAAGGCAATCAGTTCCATTATGGGCGCCTTAATAAATCCATTTTGCGGGCGAATCGCGGCGTCGCGTGCTCGTTCGCTCCTCGCCTATCTATTTGATATGTCTCGCCGTTCACTGTGCGGCTCCTTGCGCTTCATCCCGCAAAAGTGAATTTCTAAAGGCGCCATTACGGCAGCACTTCTTCCGCTTCGGTTTTTTCCGGCTTGATGAAATCCTCGCGCGACACGCCGAACATCATCAGCAACGGGCTGGCCACCAGCACCGAGGAGTAAATGCTGAACAGGATGCCGATGGTCAGCGCCAGCGCGAAGTAGTGCAGCGTTTCGCCGCCAAGGAACAACATGGCGGTCACCATCATCTGGGTGCAGCCGTGGGTGATGATGGTGCGCGACATGGTGCGGGTGATCGCGTTGTCTATGATTTCGGCCACGCCGGTCTTGCGCATCTTGCGGAAGTTTTCGCGGATCCGGTCAAACACCACCACTGATTCGTTCACCGAATAGCCCAGCACCGCCAGCACCGCCGCCAGCACGGAAAGCGAAAACTCCCACTGGAAAAAAGCGAAGAAGCCGAGAATGATGACCACATCGTGCAGGTTGGCGATGATCGCCGCCAGGCCGAACTTCCACTCGAAACGTAGCCACAGGTAGCAGACGATGCCGAGCGAAACCAGCAACAGCGCCAGCGAGCCGTTCTCGATCAGTTCCTTGCCTACCTGCGGGCCGACGAATTCGACGCGGCGCATTTCCACGCCCGCATCCATCTGGCGCAGCTTTTCGTGGATCTGCTCGCTCAGCCTGGCGCCGGAAGTGTTCTGCTTGAGCGGCACCTGGATCAGCACGTCCCGGCTGGAGCCGAAATTCTGCACCAGCGCGTCGTGCAGCCCGATGCTGCCGAGCTGCTCGCGCACCTTGTTGACATCGGCTGGCTGGGCGTAATGCACCTCGATCACCGTGCCGCCGGTAAAGTCCACACCGAAATTCAGACCGCGCGTCGCCAGAAAAAATATGGCAAGAATGAACGTCACCAGCGAAATGCTGGTGGTGATCTTCCCGTAGCTCATGAACGGGATGTCGTGCTTGATCTTGAAGAATTCCATTTTTATGTACCTTACAAACTGCAATCAGCCACGGATTGACACCGATTAGCACTGATAAAACCGGCGGCTTTCCTGGCTTCCTGCTCCCCATTCCGGCCAACCGGAGAGCTTGCACAGCATGTTTTTATCTGTGCCGATCCGTGGTTATCCGTGGCTAAATGTTTTTCGTGACTACCCTATAGACACTTTGGCCAGCCTCGCCCTGCGCCCGTAAATCAGGTTGACCAGTGAGCGCGACACCAGCACCGCGCTGAACATCGAAGTCAGGATGCCCAAGCACAGCACCACCGCGAAGCCGCGCACCGGGCCGGAGCCGAACATGAACAGCGCGATGCCCGCGATCAGGGTGGTGATGTTCGAGTCCAGAATCGTGCCGAAGGCCTGTTCGTAGCCCGCGTAGATGGAAGCCTGCGGCGTGTTGCCCGCGCGCAGCTCCTCGCGGATGCGCTCGTTGATCAGCACGTTGGCGTCAATCGCCATGCCCAGCGTCAGCGCGATGCCTGCCATGCCGGGCAGGGTCAGGGTGGCCTGCATCATGGACAGCAGCGCCACCAGAAACAGCAGGTTGGCACCCAGCGCCAGCATCGAAACCATGCCGAACATCAGGTAGTAGGCGACCATGAACACCGCGATGGCGGCAAAACCGATCTTGGTGGAGTTGAAGCCGCGCGCGATATTGTCCGCGCCCAGGCTCGGGCCCACCGTGCGCTCCTCGACGATCTCCATCGGCGCCGCCAGCGCGCCGGCGCGCAGCAGCAGCGCGGTATTGCTGGCCTCTTCGGTGCTCATCTTGCCGGTGATCTGCACGCGACCGCCGCCGATCTCCTCGCGTATCACCGGCGCGGTGACGATTTCGCCCCGGCCTTTTTCGAACAGGATGATCGCCATGCGTTTGCCGACATTTTCGCGCGTCGCCTCCTTGAATTTGCGCGCCCCCACCCCGTCCAGGTTGAGATGCACCGCCGGTTCGTTGCTGACGCTGTCGAAACCCGGCTGCGCGTCGTTGATGCGCTCGCCGGTCAGGGTCACGCTTTTCTTCACCAGCAGGGGAGTGCCATCCCTTTCGCGGAACATCTCGGTGCCGAACGGGGCGGGCGAACCCTCGGTGAACTGGTGCTCCTCGTCCACCATGCGCACTTCCAGAGTGGCGGTGCGCCCCAGGATGTCTTTCGCGCGCGCGGTATCCTGCACCCCGGGCAACTGCACCACGATGCGGTCTATGCCCTGCTGCTGGATCACCGGTTCGGCCACGCCCAGCTCGTTCACGCGGTTGCGCAGGGTGATCAGGTTCTGCTGCACCGCAGATTCCTGGATGCGCTTTTCCTCTACCGGGCCGAGCGTGGCGAGCAGCAGGTATTCGCCGCCCTCATCCTTGTCGCGCAACTCCAGGCCGACGAAGCGTTGTTTGATCTCGGCGGAGCCCTTGTCGCGCGCCGCCGCGTCGCGGAACTTGACCGTCACCCGGTTGCCGTCGCGGCTCGCTCCGGCGTAGGCGATGTTCTGTTCGCGCAGGGCGCTGCGGATGTCTCCGGCGGCAGATTCCGCCGCCTTTTCCAGCGCGCCCTTCATGTCTATCTGCAACAGGAAATGCACGCCGCCGCGCAAATCCAGGCCGAGATACATCGGCAGGGCGCCGATGCCGGTCAGCCATTGCGGCGAGCGCGGCAGCAGGTTGAGCGCCACCACGTAGTCTTCGCCCAACCGGGTTTGCAGGATGTCCTTGGCCTTGATCTGGCTCTCGGCGTCAGCGAAGCGCGCTTTGACGCTGGTGGTGTCCAGCGCCAGCGCCTCCGGGTTGAGCTGCGCGGACTTCAGCGCGCTCTCCACCCGTCCCAGCAACGCGGCATCCGCCTTGAGGTTGGCGCGCAGCGGCAACACCTGCACCGCGGGCGATTCGCCGTAAAGATTGGGCAGGGTATAGATCAGCCCGATAACGAGCGCGCCCAGAATCAGCAGGTATTTCCACAACGGGTACTGGTTCATGTTTCGAATATTCCAGTGGTTTATGCCGTTTTTGCAGGTGCGAATTCGTGCGCACGAATATGCTGGCGGCGTGCGAATGAATTCGCACCTACAGGCCCAGCCAGTTAAATGGACTTGATGGTCCCCTTGGGCAGCACGGTCTGGATGGTGTTCTTCTGGATGTTGATAACCACACCGTCCGCCACCTCGATGCCGACATAGTTCTCGCCCACCTTGGCGACGCGTCCCAGCAGGCCGCCGACCGCCACCACCTCATCGCCTTTTTGCAGCGCGCCGAGAATGTTTTTCAGTTCCTTGGATCGCACCTGCTGCGGTCGCAGGATCAAAAAATAAAATACGGCAACCAGCGCGATCAGTGGCAAAAAATCCGTAAAACCCAAGCTGGGGTTTGCGGCGGGTGCGGCGGCCTGCGCCCAGGCGTTGCCGACAATCAGATCACTCCAAGCCATCTCGGACACTCCGAAAAAATGAAGGGGCGCATTCTATCACGAAGCGGCACGCGCCTGACGGAACGTGGCGGCGAATTCGGCAAACCGTTTCGCCGCGATGGCGGCGCGGATTTCCGCCATCAGTTCCTGGTAATAGTGCAGGTTGTGGATGGTGTTCAGGCGCGCCCCGAGAATCTCCTTGAGGCGGTCCAGGTGGTGCAGGTAGGCGCGGGTGAAGTTGCGGCAGGTATAGCAGCCGCACTGTTCGTCCAGCGGTCGCAGGTCCGTCCGGTATTGCGCGTTGCGGATGCGGATATCGCCGTGGCGGGTGAACAGGTGGCCGTTGCGCGCGTTGCGCGTCGGCATCACGCAGTCGAACATGTCTATGCCCTGCGCCACCGCAGCCACGATGTCCTCGGGCGTGCCCACTCCCATCAGGTAGCGCGGCTTGTCCGGCGGCAGTTGCGGCGCGGTGTGCGCGAGGATGCGCAGCATGTCGTCTTTGGGCTCGCCCACCGACAGCCCGCCGATGGCATAGCCGTCAAAGCCGATGCTTGTCAGCCCCTCCAGAGATTCGTTTCTTAACTTCTCGTGCATGCCGCCCTGCACGATGCCGAACAGGGCGTTGGGGTTGCCCTCATGCGCTTTTTTGCTGCGCTCCGCCCAGCTTAACGACAGGCGCATGGATTCTCCCGCAGCTTTTTCATCCGCCGGGTACGGTGTGCATTCATCGAAGATCATCACGATGTCGGAATTCAGCACCCGCTGGATGCGCATGGATTCCTCCGGCGACAGGAAGCATTTGTCCCCATTGACCGGCGAGCGAAACTCCACCCCGCCGCCGGTAATCTTGCGCAACTCCCCCAGGCTGAACACCTGAAAACCGCCGGAATCGGTGAGGATCGGCCCATCCCAGCCCATGAAGCGGTGCAGCCCGCCGTGCGCCGCAATGACTTCAAGGCCGGGGCGCAGCCACAGATGGAAAGTGTTGCCCAGCACGATTTCCGCGCCCATTTCTTTCAGCTCGGCGGGCGACATCGCCTTGACGGTTCCATAGGTGCCCACCGGCATGAAGGCGGGAGTTTCTGCGCTGCCGTGAGCGAGCCGCAAAGTACCGCGACGGGCGAGGTCGTCAGTGGCGTGCAAGGTAAAGTTCATTCTGAAATCTTCAAGTTGGCCGGATTGCAGAAGCGAGTTTACCTTGCAACGCGTGTTTTCTGTGCCCCTGTGCCAACGGGTATGGCGAGCAGTCCCCTTTAGCGACACTATTGATCCGGCACGGTTTGAACTTGATTGCCGTTCGTGCTGCCTGTCGAACCACAAGAATCCGTTCACATTTCGACAAGCTCAATGCGAACGGATTCTTGGATAATGCGTGCCGGATCAATAGCGTGCCGGATCAATAGCCATGGCCTTTTCTCTGAAGGGGCGAAGAGCAACGGCGTAGCGCCTCATGGCGTTTCTGGAAACTAAAAATTTTTGCGGCGTCTCCAAACCGCCCATGATGGCTACTCCCCATTGACCGCAAGCTCGGAACTTCGCTTTGGTTTGTTTCCAAATGGAAGCATTCGGCGAAACGCTTTCTGAACAAACGCAAATCCTGCTAATCTGCGCCCCTTAACCCGCAAACCCATGCCGACCATGCAAAGCTACCTGAAACGTATCCTTTCCGCCCGCGTCTATGACGTGGCGGTCGAAAGCCCGCTGGAGCGCGCGCCCAACCTGTCGTCCCGCACCGGCAACACCGTTTTACTGAAGCGCGAGGACATGCAGCCGGTGTTTTCTTTCAAGCTGCGCGGCGCCTACAACAAGATGGCGCAATTAAGCGCGGCGCAGTTGAAGCGCGGGGTCATCGCCGCTTCGGCCGGCAACCACGCGCAAGGGGTGGCGCTGTCGGCGCAGAAACTGGGCTGCAAGGCCGTCATCGTGATGCCGGCCACCACGCCGCAGATCAAGCTGCAAGCGGTCGCCAGCCGGGGCGCGGAAGTGGTGCTGCACGGTGATTCCTATTCCGATGCCTACGTTCACGCGCTGAAGCTGGAGCAAAAGCGCAAGCTGGCTTTTGTTCATCCCTACGACGACCCCGACGTGATCGCCGGGCAGGGCACCATCGGCATGGAAATCCTGCGCCAGCGCAACCAGCCTATCCACGCAATTTTTTGCGCCATCGGCGGCGGCGGGCTGATTTCCGGCGTGGCGGCTTACGTCAAGCAGGTGCGCCCGGATATCAAAATCATCGGCGTGCAACCCGCCGATTCCGACGCCATGCACCGTTCGCTGAAAGCCGGACGCCGCGTCACGCTGGAGCATGTCGGCCTGTTCGCCGACGGCGTGGCGGTCAGGCAGGTGGGGCGGGAAACCTTTCGTCTGTGCCGGGCTCTGGTGGACGAAGTGGTGCTGGTGGATACCGATGCCACCTGCGCGGCGATCAAGGACGTGTTCGAGGATACCCGCTCCATCCTCGAACCGGCGGGCGCGCTCGCCGTGGCCGGGGCCAAGCTGGTGGCGGCGCGCGACAAGCTGAAGGGCAAGGCGCTGATCGCCGTCGCCAGTGGCGCCAACATGAATTTTGATCGCCTGCGCTTCGTTTCGGAGAGCGCCGAGATCGGCGAGAAGCGCGAGGCTGTCCTGGCGGTGACCATCCCCGAAACGTCAGGCAGCTTTCGCAAATTCTGCGCCCTGTTGGGACAGCGCAACATCACCGAATTCAATTACCGCTATTCCGACCCGCAAGAGGCGCACGTGTTTGTCGGCGTGCAGGTGCGCGACCCTTCCGAAACCGCCAGGCTGGTTGCCGATCTGAAAAAGCACAAGCTGCCGACCGCAGACTTCACCGACAACGAAATGGCCAAGCTGCACGTGCGCCACCTGGTCGGCGGGCGCGCGCCGGAAGTGCGGGATGAAATCCTGTTCCGCTTCGAATTTCCCGAGCGCCCCGGCGCGCTGATGAACTTCCTCGACCGCATGAACCATAGCTGGAACATCAGCCTGTTTCACTACCGCAACCACGGCGCGGACTATGGCCGCGTGCTGGTCGGGATGCAGGTGCCGCGCCACGACAAGAACGCGCTCAAAACTTTTCTCGACAAGCTCGGCTATCACTACTGGGACGAGAGCGACAATCCGGCGTACAAGCTGTTTTTGGGATGAGCTTGCCGCGCATCCTTATCATTGCGGGGCCGAATGGTGCGGGAAAAACCACTTTCGCGCGTGAATTCCTGCCGACGGATGCGGATTGCCCGACGTTCATCAATGCCGACCTGGTTGCCGCCGGGTTTATACGATAATTCCGGCCTGGAACCCGTGCTACTGGATTGGAGCGAAAACAAATGAACCGACAGCCGATTTCCCTTGCACACGACCTCGATCTGCGCCTGTCGGAAGATGCCATGCGCCGGGCCGCAAAACGCGCCCGCATCGTGGCCCGTCAAACCGGAACGCAACTTGTGTACTGCTATCACGGCGAAGTGTTGCACATCTCCCCGGATGAGCAGGATGCTGTAGAAGCGGCTTGGGCTGGCGAAGTGGAACGCCGCATACAGGCTTACGAGGCGGGAGGTGCGACGGTTTTTTTCTGCCAAGGAACCGCGCGATAGCAAAAATAAACCATGACGATCATCTTGCCGGCGTCGGCAAGGTGATCGCTGGCGGCAAAGGGGGCATGTTAGAAATGGAGTCGGACGAGAAGAGTGTGGGCGACCTGCCCGGAGAAAAAATGAAACCACGGAAGAATAACTGGCGACACGCATGAGCCAGCTTCTCATCAACGATTACCTCAAGCAGCTCGACCTCATCAAAAAGGTCAGCGGGAGCTCGCGCGAGACCATTGTGCGCGAGGCTTTCAAGGATTTGCTCAAGGCTTGGGGCAAGCAGCAAGGCCTGGTGTTTCTGGCCGAATACCCGCTCAAGACTGCCACCAGAAGCAACATCGCCGTGGACGGCGCGCTGTTGCACGAGCTGCGTATGCCATTCCAAAGATGCGAGCGATGACCTCGACGAAGAGATAGTCAAGAAATTCAAAAAGGGTTATCCGCAAGACAACATTATCTTTTCAGACGACGTGACCGCCGTTCTGGTGCAGCACAAAAACGAAGTCCTGCGCTGCGATATGGCGGACACCGCCAGGCTGTCCAAACTGCTCAAGCTGTTCTTCAGTTTCGAGCGGCCAGAAATCGCCGGTTTCCGCGCGGCGGTGGAGCAGTTCAAGACGGATCTGCCTGCGGTGCTGGACTCGTTGCGACAGATGATCGAGCGCGAGCACCAAGCCAATCCCGGCTTCCGCAAGGCCGAGCAGAAATTCCTGGCGCACGCGCAGGAAGCCATCAACCCCAACCTGGCCGATGCCGATGTGCGCGAAATGCTGATCCAGCATATCCTCACCGAGGAAATTTTCGCCAAGGTGTTTGACGACAGCAACTTTCACCAGCACAACAATGTGGCGCGCGAGCTGTACGCGCTGGAAGGCGAGTTCTTCACCGGCAACCTGAAAAAGCAGACGCTCAAAGGGCTGGAAACCTACTACGCCGCGATCCGCGCGACTGCCGCGCAAATCAGCAGCCACGGCGAGAAACAAGCCTTCCTCAAGGTCATCTACGAAAATTTTTACAAGGTCTACAACACCAAAGCCGCCGACCGGCTCGGCGTGGTGTACACGCCCAACGAAATCGTGCGCTTCATGATAGATGGCGCGGACTGGCTCACCGAAAAACACTTCGGCAAAAACCTGATAGACAGGGACGTGGAAATCCTTGACCCGGCAACCGGTACCGGCACTTTCATCTGCGAACTGCTGGAGCACTTCCGCGGCCAGCCTGCCAAGCTCGGATACAAATATCTCAACGAGCTGCACGCCAACGAAGTCGCCATCCTGCCCTATTACGTCGCCAACCTGAACATCGAGGCCACCTACGCCGCCATCACCGGGCAGTACGAGGAATTTCCCAGCCTGTGCTTCGTGGACACGCTGGACAACGTTGGTCTGCACACCGCCGCGAAGGGCGCCACGGCGGATATCTTCGGCAGCGTCAGCGAAGAAAACGTCGCCCGCATCAAGCGGCAGAACAGCAAGAGAATCAGCGTCATCATCGGCAACCCGCCGTACAACGCCAATCAGGCGAACGAGAACGACAACAACAAAAACCGCGAATATCCCGCGATAGACAAGCGCATCAAGGACACCTACATCCACGCCAGCACCGCGCAGAAAACCAAGTTGTACGACATGTACGCGCGCTTCTTCCGCTGGGCCAGCGACCGGCTGAACGAGAACGGCGTGCTCGCCTTCGTCACCAACCGCAGTTTCATCGAAAGCCGTACCTTCGATGGCTTCCGCAAGACGGTGGCGCAGGAATTCAGCGACATTTACGTGGTGGACCTGGGCGGCGACGTGCGCGCCAATCCCAAACTGAGCGGCACCAAGCACAACGTGTTCGGCATCCAGACCGGCGTGGCGATCAGCTTCTTCATCAAAAAATCCAAAAAAACCGTTCGCCCTGAGCCTGTCGAAGGGCAGCGTTCCAAATCCGTTCATGCTTCGACAAGCTCAGCACGAACGGGGGTAGCGCGTGTGTATTACCTGCGCCGCCCCGAAATGGAAACGGCGGAGGAAAAACTCGGCTTCCTCGCCAACCACACCATGAGCAGTTTGAGCTTTGACGAAGTGCAGCCCGACAGGGCGCACAACTGGGTCAACCTGACCAGCAACGACTTCGACACCCTGTTGCCGCTGGCGAGCAAGGAAACCAAGGCGGCAAAGACGGCGGCAAAGGAGCGGGCGATTTTTAAACTTTTTTCTTCCGGAGTTTTAACCGGAAGAGATGATTGGTTGTATGACTTCGACAAAAACTCCATCGCGGCTCGTATGCATTATTTTTCTTCTGAATATGAAAAATGGCGTGCTAGTGGGGAGTTTGGCGGGACGATTATTAAATGGTCTAGAAATTTAAAGCGTCGCCTTGAGCAAGATCGTGCCGAGGCGTTCGATATCAATCGTATAAAACCTACGATTTACCGCCCATTTGTAAAACTGAACTTTTACCACTCTGAATTATTTGTTGATGAAATCGGGCAAGCTGAACAAATCTTCGGGTTGAGCGCGGCCAATAGAGCAATATGCATATCCTTTGGGCCAAGGTTATCTTTTTCGAGTCTTGCCTCCGATTCTGCCCCAAGTTATTCGCTCTATACCGCTGACCCTTGCCAGTATTTCCCACTTAAAAGACTGGGAAGCGATGGCGGTAGTTATGACAACATCACCGACTGGGCGCTCAAGCAGTTCCGGCAGCACTATGGAACACCCGTCACTCCGGCTCAGGCCGGAGTCCAGACCATTCAAAAACCCCCGAAGGGACAAAAAGCAAAACCTCTGGATTCCGGCCTGCGCCGGAATGACGGCACTATCACCAAGGAAGCCATCTTCCATTACTGCTACGCCGTGCTGCACGATCCGCTGTACCGCGAAAAATACGCGCTGAATTTAAAACGAGAGTTCCCGCGCATCCCGTTCTATGCCGACTTCTGGCAATGGGCGGCATGGGGCGAGGCGCTGGTGAAGCTGCACATCGGCTACGAAGCGGTCGGCCCGTTCCCACTCAAGCGCACCGACATCCCCGACGAAAAAGCCCGAGCCGCCGGAATACCCTCACCTCAATCCTCTCCCGCAAGCGGGAGAGGAGGCGAACGAGAAAAGCAATCTTCAATCCTCGCACCTAAAGCCCTGCTGCGCGCAGACAAGGATGCCGGCGGCATCGCGCTGGATTCCGAAACCACGCTGTGCGGCATTCCGCCCGAGGCATGGAACTATAAGCTCGGCAACCGCTGCGCGCTGGAATGGGTGCTGGATCAATACAAGGAAAAAAAACCAAAAGACCCGACCATCCGCGAGAAATTCGACACCTACCGCTTTGCCGATTACAAGGAAAAAGTGATTGAGCTGCTGATGCGCGTCACTGCTGTGAGCATCGAAACAGAGCGCATCACGCAAGCGATGAAAGCGGCTGCAAGGTGAAATGAAACGTGTCCAACGACTCTTTCCGCGATTTCGTCCTCGAACAACTCGCCGCCCTTGACGGCCTGCGCTGCAAGCGCATGTTCGGCGGGTATGGCCTGTATTGCGGCGAGCAGTTCTTCGGCATCGTGTATGACGGCAGGCTGTATTTCAAGACGCACCCCGCCACCTTGCCGGATTATTTGAGCCGCCATTGCGCCGTGTTCGCGCCTTCCGAGAAACAGGTTTTGAAGAATTACCGCGAGGTTCCGGCGGAGATTCTGGAAGATGCCGAACAGTTGGCTGCCTGGGCGAAAAAGGCGGCGCGGCCATGAGCGTGCAAACTATAAAACAAGGCATCCGCAAAGCTATTCTCGCGCAGCGCGAGCAGCTTTCAGCCGAAGCGCGCGCCGCATACAGCGCGGCGATTACCGGCAGGCTGCGGCAAATGCCGGAATACCGGCAGGCCGACGCGGTGCTGGGCTATATAAATTTCGGCGCGGAGTTCGAGAGCGAAATGCTGGTGCGGCAAGCGCTGACGGATGGCAAGGTTCTGCTGCTGCCGAAAGTGAACTTGGCCACGCGCGAACTGGATCTGTACCGGGTGGAGGACGTGGATGCACAGCTCGCACCGGGCGCATATCGCATACGCGAGCCGGTCGCCGGGTGTTGCGCCAGGCAGGATGCGCTGGAACGGATTGATTTCATCCTGCTGCCTGGCGTGGCGTTCGGGCGTGACGGCGCGCGGCTGGGCTATGGCGGTGGTTTTTTCGACAAGCTATTGGCGCGTATGGCGCACAGGCCGGTGCTGGTCGCGGGTGCCTATTCCATGCAGCTCGCCGCCGGTATCCCGATGGAAGCGACCGACCGCAGGATAGATTGGCTGGTGACGGAGAGTGAAACGATACGCTGCGTGAGCGATTGAGCTTTGCTCGCCGCTTTACGGGAAGGGCGCACCACCCTTTAGAGTAATTGACTGATCCGCTCTGGTGGGGTGGAATGAGCCGCTCACCCACCGAACCGGATGCCCGCCTGTGCGGGCACGATAATTCAAGGAGCTTGGCATGCAATGCGGCCCGCGCGAAATTACCACCCCTTTCAGGCCCATTCCGCTGGATGTGCCGGAGGGGATGAAGCACAACGAATTCTTCAACAGCGCAGAAAACCTGAATGATCTGATAAACAACAACGGGTTGCTGGTCAATTCCGAAAACCTGTTGTTGTACCGCAAGGCGCTGGGGCACAGCACCGAGTTCGATTGCTCCATCATCTACAACACTTCCCGGACGATACTCAACCCGCTGGGGCGACCGGTGCGGCGCACGCAGGTGGCGGAAAATGTGAAGCACGTGTGGAACCGGATGAACCAGATCATTATCGCCTACATGCTGGAGCAATATCCCGATCCGGGTGAGGCGCTGATCCTGGCGGGCGAGGCGAGCCTGGATGCGACCTGGCCGCTGACTTCCCCCGGCGTGCCCAGCATCCGCATGCTGCACAACCACTTCATTGTTTTTCCCATAGCGGCCAGCACAGCCTGTTCCAGGCCTACATGCACGACGTGTATCGGGAATTTTTCGATAAGGCGCTGGATTTGAAGATACTCAAGCCCGCGAGCGAGGCCGATGCGTGCATCAAATTGACCGGCTACCCGCAGGGGTTGCCGAGTTGGGAGATACAGGGCGGCGCGGGTGCATTCAAGAGCGTGTATTTCTGGAAAGAGTATGACGAAGTGCTGAAGGGTTTCATTGATTTTTACCGCACGTTTTTCTCGCAGGTTTCCACGCACAACGCGCCCATGCTGCCGGATGTCTATTTCCCGGAAGAAGTGGGGAGCGTGCTGCTGTTCAACAACGATTTCATGAAGACCGCGAAGAAGGTGCGCGACCACTGCATCGTGGACGCGAAATATGCCAACGCCATACGCTGGCAGCCCGCGTTCAAACAGATCATCTACCGCAACGACGCGGGCAAGCTGATCGTCACCATCAGCCAGAATTCCATCGGCAACGCGATCACCGAGCTGCTGGGGGTGGTGGTGAACCGGGTGCCGGATGCGGCGGCTTACTCCAGGTGCGAGGCCGCGCTGATCGGGCGCATGACCGAGGTGCGCCGCCGCCTGATCGAAGCCGATCTGGGTGAGGGAGTCGCTACCGCCTATTGGCCGAAAGAGTAGAAAGGGGCCTTGTCTGCTGACGGATAAGGCCGATACGTTCGAAGCTCATCCGAAATGTCCGGCGCGGCAATGGCGAACAAGCCGTGTTGCGCGCATGAAATTTTTAGCCTTCGTAGGGCGGATTAGCGTAGCGTAATCCGCCGAATGTATTCCG
>VIKH01000020.1:31136-41749 GCA_008080515.1 Gallionellaceae bacterium
CCCCCCGTTCCCCCGCCCCCGAAGGGCGAGGGGTACAGTTCGTCGCTATGCGGCAATTCACGTTAAATGCCCGGCGCGGCAATGGCGAACAAGCCGTGTTGCGCGCATGAAATTTTCAGTTCCGCTCCAAGGCAGCCGCAAAGAAAGCATCGGTGCCATGCGTTTGCGGCAACAGTTGCAGATATGCGCCGGTATCCAGCGGGATGAGCTGCTGCGCGAGGATTTCCCCCGCAGGGCGCAGCGCAAAGCCGCTTTGAGTTTCCAGGAAGGCATCCACGACAGCGCGGTTTTCCTCGTGCAGAAAACTGCAAGTGGCATAGACCAGGCGCCCGCCCGGCTTGAGCAGCTTGCTTGCCGCAGCCAGGATGGCGGCCTGTTTTTGCACGATCTCGGCAATGCCTTGCGGCGACTGGCGAAACTTGATGTCCGGGTTGCGGCGCAAGGTGCCCAGCCCGCTGCACGGCGCATCCACCAGCACGCGGTCAATCTTGCCTGCCAGGCGCTTCACCTTGCTGTCGTTTTCGTGCGCGATGAGCTGCGGGTGCAGGTTGCTCAGCCCGGAACGTTTCAGGCGCGGCTTCAGGTTGGCCAGCCGTTTTTCGGCCACATCAAAGGCGTACAGGCGGCCCTGCGAGCGCATCATGGCACCCAGCATCAGCGTCTTGCCGCCCGACCCGGCGCAGAAATCCACCACCATGTCGTTGCGTTTGGGCGCGAGCAGAAATCCGAGCAACTGGCTGCCTTCGTCCTGCACTTCGATTTTTCCGGTGAGAAACAGGGGGTGACGCGAAAGCGAAGGTTTGCCCTTGACGCGGATGCCGATGGGAGACCAGGGCGTGGCCTGCGCGTCCATACCCTCCGCCTGCAAGGATTGCAGCAGTTCGTCACGCCCGGCGAGCAGGGTGTTGACGCGCAAATCCAGCGCGGCGGGCTGCTGCATGGAGCGGCCCAGCGCGAGGATGGCTTCCTCCGTCATTTCGCCGCGCAGCTTCTCCACCAGCCATTCCGGCACCTCGGCCTGCACCGGCAAAGGCAGCTCGGCCAGGTTGATGGCTTTAACTTTCCCCAGCCAGCCGCTTTCGTCGCGTTTCAGCAGCGGGGTGATCTCGCGCAAGTTGTAGCCGCCGAACCGCGCCCAGCAGGCCAGCGCCATGCGGCGGGGAGTGGCCTGGCTGCCGCAAGCGTGTTCCAGAAACAGGCGGTGGCGCAGCACGCCGAACACGGTTTCCGCCACCAGCGCGCGCTCGTTGGAGCCGATGCGCTCGCGCTGGAAAAATTCGCGCAGCAGCGCATCGGCGGGATGCGCCAGCGGCAGGATGCCGCGCAACGCTTGCACGGCGAGATCGAGGCGGTATTCGGTGAGCAGCATATTGGGCTATCGGCAAAAAGGGGGAGGAAATACAACGAAAATCGGCGGGGGCACAGTTTACAGGACGCCGCTGCCCGCCCCGGGTTATTTTAGCTGCCAGCAATGCGAATGCTGGAAATAACAATTTCTCCGGCAGCTTCGCCGGAACGTTCGATGACCCTGATTTTTATGGGTAGCAACTGGTATTCCAGCCCGAGCCAGATTTCAAAACCATCTTCGTTTGGAGCATGCAGCTTGCGCAGGGGAAGCGAGCGCAGCTTGCCCATCGGGGTGGTGATTTCCTCTTCCGCGTCAATCTTGAACTCGTATTTCTCCAGTTTTTTGCCGTTGCTGACGAATATCGGGATGGTTTCCCTGTTCATCGGCAGTTGCGTGAGCTGATAAAAAATGCTCAGGATGTCCTGTGCATCGGGCGGCAACGCCGTTTCTCCGCCATGCGAAAAACGCAACTTCTGCGATGGGTGGTCGAAAGCGGCATGCAGGCTTTGTTTGTTGCCGCCTTCTATTCTTTCTTCCTCAAAGTGTTCCGGGTGCAACCCTTGCCAGTCGGTTTTGCCACGGCTGATCTGGACGATCTGAAGATTCTTGAACAGTTTCGCGAGGCCGACAGTTTGCGTCACCGCATACAGGGTGTATTCGTCGCCGCCGATTTCAAGCTGGTGCTGCACCTCGCCGATCTTGAAATTATCCAGGCCTTTGTATACGGCAAAGGTGAGCAGCGCTTGTCTGGGCAAAGGGTTGGCCGCCACCGGCGCTGCCGCAACCACGCTTGCAGCCCCGTCAACAACGGGCGCGGTTTCGGCAAGGTCAGGAGTCTCGACCGCCGCTGCCGGTTCGGCGGGGGGGGAGGGAGGGGCGTCAGGAACAATATCAGCGGGTGCGGTTGGCTCGTTATAAGCGGCTGGCGTGCTGGCTGGAGGCTTGGGGTTGCTGGCGCGCTGTTGTTTTTTGCGGGGTTTTACGGCAACGGGTTTGGACTCGGATTTTTGCAGCACCTCAAGCTTTGCGGTGAGCGGTAGAGGCGGCAGATCGGGGTGCGGCAATGGCACCTGCGGCAGCCAGATGATCGCGGCATGCGCCAGCACGGAAAGCGCAACGGCAAAAGCGATGCGGCGGGTAGGCAGGCGCAGGGCGGCAATCACGGCTCAACGTTATATTGGGTGATCTCCTGAACAAGTTGGTCGCCGTCAGGGTCGGTGACGACCATTTTGAACGGGAAGTTGGCATGCTCGGTTGACAGCCAGATTTCCGTGCGGCTTTCGCCGGGTTTCGGCAGGCTGGCGACATGCAGCGCCTGGAACGTGCCGAGAGGGGTGGTCACGCTTTGGCCGGGGGTGACGAGATAATTATAGATATCCACCTTGCTGCCGTTGGTCATATAGAAATCGAGCGCGGAGGCGTTTTGCAGCGGCGTGAACATGAACTGGTACATCGCGCTCAAGCGGTCCTGTGTGCCGGCAAGCAGCGGTTGCGTAAGCTCGCTCGCACGCTCAATCAGAGTGATACGCTTGCCGTTCCAGTCAAAATCGGCGCGCGTATTCCGGCCGGAATCGAGCTTGCGCTCCTGAATGTAGGTGCTCGGGCGCAACCCTTTGTCCGTTATCACCCCCTCGCTGGTGACGCGGATGATTTCCGGTTTGAACGCGGCGAGCAGGCCGACCGCCTTGCTCACGCTTTCGATACGGTAATGATCCTGCGTGCGGGTGAAGGTTTCCGAGATGGCGACGCCCTTGATGCCGCCTTTGAGCACGTCGTAGCTGGCCTTGATTTGCGAGGGAGCGGCAGCGGGCTGCGGGGCGGCCTGCGCCCGGAACGGGGCGGCGCACAGCAGCAGGATAATAAGGCGTGCGGCGAAGCTCACGGTTATTCCAGAGCCGGCGCAACCAAGGCAAAGCCGGGTTGCTCGACGCGGTTCAGATACACTTTGCCCTCCCCGTCCAGAACCAGGGAATCCATGCATAGCCAGCGCACCGCCTGCGGATAAATGCGGTGCTCCTGGCGCAGCACCCGCTCCGCCAGAGTGGCGGGGGTGTCGCGCCAGAGCACGGGTACGGCGGCCTGGATGATGATGGGGCCGTGATCCAGATCGGCGGTGACGAAATGAACGGTGCAACCGTGTATTTTTACGCCGTCTTTGATGGCGCGGGCGTGGGTGTCGAGGCCGCCGTAGGCGGGCAGCAACGAAGGGTGGATGTTGACGAGCCTGCCATGGTAATGTTCCACGAAGCGCGGGGTGAGGATGCGCATAAAGCCGGCCAGCGCGACGATGTCTGGCTGGCAGGCGTCTATGGTTGCGGCGAGGGCGGCATCGAAGGATTCGCGATCCGGATAATCGCGGTGTGCGACAACCCGGGTGGCGATGCCGTGCTGCCTGGCAACTTCCAGCCCCGGCGCATCGGCCTTGTTGCTGATCACTGCCGCCACGCGGCAAGGCAGGTCGGCCTCCAGCAGCGCCCGCATATTGCTGCCGCGACCGGAAATCAGGATGACGAGGGATTTCTCCGCCGCCTTATTCGACCCGGGTCTGTGCTTCATCGCCTTGGCGCGCCTGTATGGAGCCGATGATCCATGCGGTTTCACCGCAGGCATTGAGCAGGTTGAGCGCCGCACCGGCGTCGCCGCCATCCACGACGACCGCCATGCCGATGCCGCAGTTGAAGGTGCGGTGCATTTCGTGTCGCGCCACATTACCTTGCGTTTGCAGCCAGTCGAACAGTTTCGGTGTAGGCCATGATGTTCCATCCAGTACGGCAACGGCACTCTGCGGCAGCACGCGCGGAATGTTTTCCAGCAGGCCGCCGCCGGTGATGTGCGCCATCCCTTTGACCCGGACTTTTTGCATGAGTGCCAGCAGCGGCTTCACATAAATGCGGGTGGGGGCCATGATGCAGTCGGCCAGCGTGCGCTCGCCATCAAACCCGGCATCGAGATCGGGCTTGCTGCGGGAGAGTATTTTGCGTACCAGCGAGTAGCCGTTGGAATGCGCGCCGCTGGAGGCCAGGCCCAGCACTGCGTCACCGGCGCGGATGTCGGCGCCGGTGATGATGCGCGCTTTCTCCACCACGCCCACCGCAAACCCGGCCAGATCGTATTCGCCCGCCGGATACATGCCGGGCATCTCGGCGGTTTCACCGCCGATGAGCGCGCACCCGGCCTGTTCGCAGCCCGCCGCGATGCCCTTGATGACTTCGGTGGCGACATCCACATCCAGCTTGCCGCAGGCGAAGTAATCGAGGAAGAACAGCGGCTCCGCGCCCTGCACCAGAATGTCGTTGACGCTCATCGCCACCAGGTCAATTCCCACCGTGTCGTGGCGGTTCAGCTCGAACGCCAGTTTCAGCTTGGTGCCTACGCCGTCGGTGCCGGAAACCAGCACCGGCTCGCGGAATTTTTTGGAGATTTCCACCAGCGCGCCGAAGCCGCCAATGCCGCCCAACACCTCGGGGCGCAGGGTGCGCTTCGCGTAAGGCTTGATGTTTTCCACCAGGCGGTCGCCGGCGTCAATATCCACGCCGGCATCGCGGTAGGAAAGGCTGTTGCTTGAAGTGTTCAAACTGGATTCTCGCTTTCTTCTGGTACGGGTGATGGGCATTCTGCCGACCAATTTTACCCCAACCGCCCCGGTTTAACGGCCATCAACTATTTTCCGGTATAGCCTGAACCGCTCATGCCTGTCGCTGATGCGACCGCCTTCCCAGATCTTTCCCCACTCCGCTTATGTCGCCGAAATACAACAGCATGGCGCGCTGGTCGTTATCCAGCCGCCCTCCGGCGATGCATTGATATTGGCTGGGAAGCGCTTGTTTCAGCGAGGCGACCATGCTGCGGTAGCTCTTGCCGCTGTCCAGCCAGGGCAACCAGATGGTCATGGTCAGCACCCACAGCAGGGTGACACCCGCTGCCCAGTTGATGACGGCGCGGCGCATCGAGCGCCCCACGCGCCACACCAGCACCAGCCACAGCACGCTGGCCGCCACCGCGACCCAGAACGATACGGTGTTGACCTGCGGCTCGAAACCGGGCTGGTATTCCTTCAGCCATTGCGTGATCTTGGCGTGGTTATCCAGCAGCAGGCCGGCCCAGCCCCACCACATCACGATGGCGAGCAGGCCGAAGGTCATGATGCCGAACCAGTCCAGCGCGTTGGCGGCGCCGCGCCGCAGCGTGGAGAGTGCGGCAGCGGCCAGCAGGGCGAGCGGCAGCAGCATGGGCAGGGCAAAAATGTCCTTGATGTTGGGCACCAGGCTTAACGTGAGCAGCATCACCGCGAAGCTGACCAGCGGCAACTGGAACTCGGGCTCGCGCAGCACTTTTTTGCGCGCCTGCCACACCGCCCAAGCCGCCAGCGGCAGGGCGGGCCAGGCGAACCAGGGCAGGATTTTTATGTAATAAAACGGTTCGTCGTAGTCGCCGCCGCGCGCGTAGCCGAACCAGCGCCCGATATTGAGCGTCCACGCCCACTCGGCAAACAGTTGCGGCGAGCGCTGGTACAGCAGCGCGGGCCAGATGGTCAGCCAGGGCAAGGCGCACAGCACGGCGACGGCGAGGCTGACCAGAAACGGGCGCTCGCGCCAGTTGCGGAACAGCAGCAGCGCGGCGCTGATAAGCAAAAACAGCACCGGCGCGATGAAGCCCTTGGCCATGAAGCCGATGCCCGTGCCCGCCCCCAGCAGCACGCCCGCAAGCGCGGGGCGGCGGCGCACCAGAGCGTAGCCGTACAGCATCATGGCGCAACCGGTGAGCAGGGCGAGATCGGTGACGAGCTGGTGCGCCGTCACCAGCATACCGAGGCAGCCGATCAGGATGATGGCCGCCGCCCAGCCGCGCCCGCTGCCAAACAGCTCGCGCCCGGTTAAACCGGTGAACAGCAGGGTGAGCATGGTGTAGAAGCCGCTCGCCAGGCGCGCGCCATCGTGCGGCGCCAGCACGGGATGAAACAATTTTGCGAACGCCGCCGCCGTCATGTAAAACAGCGGCGGCTTGTCCATGTTGGGTTCGCCCGCTATGGCGGGAACCAGCCAGTCGCCGTTTTGCAGGATGTGGTTGACCAGCCAGAAGCTATGGGCGTCATCGGGCTTCCACGGGTCGTGCCCGACCAGGCCGGTGCCCGCCCATACCGCGCACAGCAGCGCGAGCAGCAGGGCCTTGGTTTGCGTGATGGGCGGCTCGTGGGCGGACGGGTAAGGAAACATGCGGGCGCGTCTATTCCACGATCTTGACGTACTGGCCGGGCTTGGGCTCGCCATCCGGATAGCCGCCGTTAATCAGGCGCAGATAATTTTCTGCCTGCTTGCCCAGCGGCGAGTGTCGTGCCAGCCTGGCATAGGTGTCGCCGGGGCGCGCGGTGATCAGTTTGATGACCAGCGGTTTGGCCAGCTTGCGTTCCGCCGCGCTCAAGGTGTGAAAGCTGCGTATTGTTTCCAGCATGTCTTTGCGGTTGGCTGCAAAGGCGGCGCGCGATTTTGCCTTGCCCTGAATGAGGTAGGCTTTCCGGTCGAGATAAATCACCCCGGCCACCGCCGCAGGCAGGGTGACTATGGCCGCAGGCAGGCCGTTAATGTCCAGCGATTCGACCGGGCTATCGGAGTTTCCCGCCAGGCGGCGCGCAAGGCTGGCGGGCGTAACGGGGGGCTGCGCTTCCGAGGTAAGCTGCATCGCGGCCTCGGACTGCGGGCCGACGGCGACCAGCTTGTCCGGCAAATTCAACACCCGCCAGCCGTCCGGAAAACTTAACGCCAGGCCGAGTTCGGCATGCATGAACTTGTTGTCGCGCAGCACCCCCTGGTCGGCACTCTCGCTGAACGTCATGCCGTCCAGATGTTGCAGAAATTTTCCGTACTCTGCTTTCGGGTTGGCGACGGTGAGGTGGCCGGACTCGCCCACCACCTGCTGCAAGCGCGTGTCGTTGTCCGGGTGGCTCGCGAACAGGCCGTGGTAGCGGCGCGGCTCGCGGCCCTCCTGCCTGGCGATTTCGGCGTCGAACAGCTCCTGATTTTTCAGCACGCCAACCACCCGGATCATCGCCTGCGGGTCGTATTCGGTGCGCGCCAGATATTCCGCGCCGAGCCGGTCGGCTTCCAGCTCATGCTCGCGGCCATAGCCCGAGAGCAGCGCGCCGCCGAGAATGTTGGTGAGGTTCTGGCCCGCGCCGCTGTTGAGCTGCGGGACGAAGATCGAGGCGACAGCCAGGCCGATGTCGGCAACCTGCGCGGCGCTTTGCTGGCGCACGCCGTGACGGGCGGTGACGTGGCCGATCTCATGGCCGAGCACGGCGGCCAGCTCCGCTTCGGAATTCAGATAAGCGAGGATGCCGCGCGTGATGTAAACATAGCCGCCCGGCAGGGCGAAGGCGTTTACTTCCGGCGTATCGAGCACGGTGAAGCGGTATTTCAGGTTGGCGCGGTGGCTCTTCTTCGCCAGTTCCTGCCCTACGCCGTCAACGTAATCCTGTAGCGCCGGCGCTTCGTATTCCCGGTATTGCTTGCGGATGTCCGCATCGGAGCTGCGACCGACGCTGACCTCCTGGGCTTCGGACATCATCACGAAATCCTGCCGCCCGCTAACCGGGTTTTGCGCGCAACCGGTTGCGCCCAGCAAAGCCAGACAGACAAGCAGTAATTTTCCAATGCTCGGCATGTTTTATCCTGCGCGCTACTGAAACAAAAAAGGCAGCGTGCGCTGCCTTTCCGGTGCTACCTGTTGCATGGCTCCATCACGCGGCAGCTTTTGCACCGGGCTTGCCGTATTTCTGGTTGAACTTCTCGATGCGCCCTGCGGTATCCACGATCTTCTGGGTGCCGGTATAGAAGGGGTGGCACTCCGAACAGACTTCCACATGCAGAGGCTTGTTCATGGTGGAGCGGGTTTTGAACGTGTTGCCGCAACTACAGTTCACGGCGATTTCGTTGTATTGCGGATGAATGTCGGCTTTCATTGGTTGTTCCCCGTTAAACATGTTCCCGGGTGTGGCATTGCTGATGCGCTCTCCCGGATCAAGGGCGCGGATTATCCCTGAAAAAACAGGCTGCCGCAACTTTTTTAAGGGCATTTTTTAAGGTGCTCTAAAAATGGGTAATGGCGGGAAAACGGGGCGCATGGAACAGGCTGGTCACCGCGACGGTATCAGCAATCGCTCCAGTTTTTTCCAGGCCGGCTCGTCCTTGGCAATATTGCTCCCTTCCCCGTTGTGGATCACTACCGCGCAATCCCGCTCCTGCAACGAGAGCGGCTGCCGTGTTGCCCGCAACTCGTCCAGCACGGCGAGATCGGCCTCGGATGCGTCATTCGCCTGCTGCTGCCGCTTCAGGATACGCGCCTTTAGGGTGGCCTCGCCAGCTTCGGTCGAGGCGATGGCAAAGGGGACTGCAAGCAAACGCGCGAGCTCCCGAAACGGGTCGCGCTCATCCTGTTTGAGGAAGGCCGCATCCACGATGACCGGGAATCCGGCCACCAGCAGCTCCCGTGCCAGCTCCAGCAGGCGCGCGTAAGTGCGGTGGGTCGCGGCGGCACCGTACAGCCCGCCGCCTGCCGGCGAGCGGCTGTTTGCCAGCGGTGCCAGCCCGAACAAGCGCTTGCGTTCCACGTCGGAGCGGATGCGGACCGCGTGCAGGCGTTCCAGCGCGGCCTGCGCGAAAGTGCTCTTGCCCGAGCCGGGCAGGCCGCAGGTGATGATCAGGGCGGGCCGCTTGCGGTCGAGCGCATCTCCGGCCAAAGCGAGATGGCTGCGGCAGTCCGCCAGCGCATTTGCGGCCCCGCTTCTGGAGAGGCAGCCAGCCTGCGCTGCGCGAATGGCGCTGACCTTGGCGCGCACCGTTGCGCGGTAGGCGATATAGAAGCGCAGCACGGATACGCCGCCGTAATCTCCGGTGGCTTCCAGGTAAGCGTTCAGCAAGCGGTAGGCGAAATCTGGCCGCCGGTGCTGCATCAGATCCATGACCGGGAAAGCGATTTCGCTCATCACGTCTATCCAGCGCAGTTCTGGGTTAAATTCGATGCCGTCGAAAGGGACGGGCTCGCCACCGATGAGCGCGATGTTGCCGAAGTGAAGATCGCCGTGGCACTCGCGCACCAGGCCCCGCGCGCGGCGCTCCTCGAAGCGGTTTTCGCAGGCGGTGCAGGCGGCTTCGGTGGCGCGATGCAATTCGCCCGCCGCCTTGATATCGGCAGGCTCTTTCAGTAGCGGTTGCAACTGCTCGAAATTTTGCAGCGCCGCAGCGCGGATGGCGGCAACGGTGCCAAATGCAGAGCCGGCTTCCGCAGCCGGCAGTCCGCCATGAAAGCGCGCCAGGGTGGCGGCCAGACTATCCATGTGGCCGGGTGTCACCAGGTTGCGCGACAGCAGGCGATCCATCGGCGCGGTAGAGGCGAAGCGTTTCATCCGGACGGCATATTCGCGAGCCGGGTGTGCGCCGAACCCGGGTTGCTCCGGCGTGCCGCCTATCGAGATTACATCCAGGTAAATTTCTGGTGCCAGGCGGCGGTTGAGGCGTATTTCTTCCATGCAGTAAAAGCGGCGCGCTGCCAGCGCGGTGAAATCGAGAAAACCCAGGTTGAGCGCTTTCTTGATCTTGTATGCGTAGCGCCCGGCCAGGAGCACCCAGGAGATATGCGTCTCGATCACTCGCACGGACTTCGCCGCGTGGGGGTAGCGGCGGCCATCCAGCAGGGCGGCAACCAGTTTTTTCTGGGTCTGGATGCCGTCAGAATCGCTCATCTTGTGTGAGTGGCGAGACGGGTGTCAGGCGAACCCGGCGCTGCCAAGGGCATGGCTGGCATTTTTATGAAATAAAAACTCCCGTCGGACAGCACGAGCGATCTTCGGCACCATGTTTCAGCTTCATCAGCATCAGTAGGGTCTCAATGAGCAGGCGGGAGTATGGATGTTGTGCAGTTGGCCGTGCCTGTTCCGAGGCACTCGTTCTTCAGGAATGGCTCCAGTTTGTCCGCATACTTTATATTTGCAATTGCGCTCGGATGGCTGTCGTGAGGAAGGTTGTTGTATTCACTGGCGCTGATATCTACGGAAATATCAACGCCCGGAATCCCGTTCTGTTTCGTAAACTCAAGCATTCGGCGGTCTGGCGCGATAGAAGCAAGCACGAACTTTACATCGTGTTTCCGGGCGAGGCTGGCCATTTCCATAACGAGAGCTTCGGATACTTGGTGGCTTCGATGCAGTTTATGTTCGACCCGGTTCCACATTCCTTCCAGAAAGTGAACCAGAGCCGAATGGCTCATCAACGGG
>VIKH01000020.1:41768-61419 GCA_008080515.1 Gallionellaceae bacterium
AATCCGGTATATTCGACTTCGGCAAGGGAGTAACGCAAACTTCCATCCGTGCCCAATCGCGCATAGGGCTGGGCGAGGGGGCCTAGCTTGTTCATCGGGGCAACCGACTTCCGCCACACCCTTCCGAAAGTGTTCCTTTCGTCATGAAAATCCGCATAAGCGAGCACGATGACTTTGGGGGGCCTTGTTGATTCGAGTGCCTGGCGAAGCTGAATCAAAGAATGCGTCGTGCCGTACCCGTTAACGCCGAAATTGATAATTTCGTACTCGGGCAGGCGTTCCTGCAGAAGCCAGGGATAGGTCTGCTCATCGTTGAGGCTCCACCCATATGTGAAGGAGCAGCCGAAGACCCATATTTCCGGTTTCTGGCTGGAGCCGCCATAACTGGCAAGCGGATGGGTGATTCGCAATGTGTTCGGCAAGTGGCTTGCCTGAAATGAATAGTCAGAGCCCAGAGTAACTTTGAACTGCCCGGGAATATGCGTATACCCGAGAGAAGGATGTTTGGTGAAAAAACGTCCCCCAGGTTCAACCTGTATGTTGACTTCGCGCATTTGCCATGGCTTCATCCCCATTTTCCGGAGAGCGAATTCTGCGCTCGCCAAAAATAATCCTGCCAGGAACAGCAAGAAGGCTACATAAAGAAGCGCTTTATTTTTATGAGTGAAGGTGGTGGTTGTGTTCGATGGCTCCATCGAATATCCCTCAAATAGTCGAACCCTGAAAACAATTTTTACAGTTTGGGAGCTGCCAAAATCTGACGGGCCGGATCCGGTCAGATTAAAGTATTTTCAACAAACTGTTAAGCCCGATCCTGCTTATGAATTGGAAAAAATGCGCTCATGGTGTAGTGTTGCACGCCATGTGAGATTTTCGCCATGGATTGTGTTGCATGGCATGCTGGTTTCAACTTTGTTTCAACCTGTCATGCTTGGCAATGCTTTGGCTAAAATGGTCTGCACATAAACACTATCAGCCGTACAACACTATACCAATCTCATGAACCGTCTTCCTTTCAACAAACCCTTCATCATCGGTCACGAGCTGGAATACATTGCCGACGCCGTGGCGCAAGGTCATCTTTCCGGGGATGGCGGCTATACCAAACGGTGCCACCGCTGGCTCGAAGAAAAACTTGGCACCCGCCGCGCGCTGCTGGCCCATTCCTGCACCGCAGCGCTGGAAATGGCCGCCATCCTGTGCGACATCCGCCCGGGCGACGAAATCATCATGCCGTCCTACACCTTCGTTTCCACCGCCAACGCCTTTGTTTTGCGCGGTGGCGTGCCGGTGTTCGTTGATATCCGCGCCGATACGCTGAATTTGGACGAGAGCCTGGTCGAAGCTGCCGTTACGCCCCGGACACGCGCCATTGTCCCGGTACATTATGCGGGGGTGCCGTGCGAGATGGAGCGCATCATGGACATTGCGCGGCGGCATGATCTGCTGGTGGTAGAGGATGCCGCACAGGCGCTGCTGTCCACTTATAAAGGCCGCGCGCTGGGTAGCATCGGCCATTTCGGCTGCCTGAGTTTCCACGAAACCAAGAACATCATCAGCGGCGAGGGGGGCGCGCTGCTGGTCAACGATGAGCGGTTTGTGAAGCGCGCGGAAATCATCCGCGAGAAAGGCACCAACCGCAGCCAGTTTTTCCGTGGCGAGGTGGACAAGTACACCTGGGTGGACATCGGCTCCTCCTATTTGCCGGGCGAGCTGGTCAGCGCTTTTCTCTACGCGCAACTGGAACATGCCGAAAAAATTACCGCGAAGCGCCGCCATATCTGCGCCGCGTATACCGCGCAACTTGTGCCGCTGCAACAGGCGGGCAAGCTGCGCATGCCACCGGTTGACGGGGCCGGCAACGGGCACATGTTCTACATCATCCTCGACAGCCTGGATACGCGCACAAGGCTGATAGCGCATCTCAAGGCCCAGGGCATCCTTCCGGTATTTCACTATGTCCCGCTGCACTCTTCGCCGGCCGGATGCCAATATGGGCGCACCGGAAGCGCCATGACAGTGACGGACGACTTGAGCGAGCGGCTGCTGCGCCTGCCGCTTTACTATGAAATGGGCGACGCGGATATCGGGCGTGTGAGCGGGGCGATTGACGGTTTCTTTGCGCGCGGATTTTAGAGCTGTTGGTCATCCTCTTCCGGACTGTTGTCAGCAGACCCTAACCTTGGCTGCCGACGATGATACCCAGAACGATCAGCAGGATTCCAGAGATTTTCAGCGGAGTAACCGGTTCGTTGAAAAAAATTGCACTTGCCACCATGACCAGCACGAAGGCCAAGCTCATAAATGGGTAGGCATGACTGAGTTGCAGTCTGGTCATCGCAGCTATCCAGAACACAGATGCGAGAAGAGCAGCCGCAAACGCACTGATGACCCATGGATTGAGCAGCAGGTGAAACAGGAAGCTGATCTTGTCAGATAGTGACTCGGGTAGGGCTCCCGTCTTAAGAACCTGCCATTTGATGGCAATCTGCCCATACACGGTGAGAATGATAGTCAGAAAGATGTAGAAATAACTCATCGTTACGCAGTAGCTGACCGTTTCTTTATAACAACCGCCTGTTGTACGCCCATCCCGCCACCCGAAAACTGCTTCTCAATTTCGTAGAACAGTTTATTTATGGGGTTGGTGAAACCTGGATAGGCTGCAGGATCGGTCACCAGTTCGCGCAAAAAGCGCGACCCCAAGTAATAAATGGAAGAAAAATCTTCAAGTTGATAATCCGGTGCCGATTTTTTCAAATATGCCTCCAGCAACGAACGTTTCAGGTAACGATTGAAATCATGCTCGACCAGCGGAGGCAGATTTTTTAAGGCTCGCATGGCGTTGAGCAACATCAATGGCTCCCAAAAACCTTCCGATAGCACGATAGTGCCGCCGGGCTTCACAACCCGTATACACTCGGCTATCCCTTGCATCTGCTGTTCCCAGGTAGGCAGGTTGATCAGGACGCGAGTGGTGTAGGCCATATCAAATGTATTGTCCGGAAACTGCAACGACCTGACGTCGCCCTCCATGAAGTTAACATTATTGCCCAAGCCTTTCTGCTGATTAGCCTTTTGTGCAGCCGCTATCATGTTATCGGCAAAATCTACCCCGGTAATGGATGTCAGCTTATGTAATGCCGCCTGTCTGAAAGTGGCGTAGCCATTGGCGCAGCCGATGTCGAGCACGCGATCCCCATCATTGATATGCTTTCCGATGGTGTCAATTTCTAGGTCTATCATCCAGTTGTCGCCCCACGATGCCCAGTGCGATTCGCCATGCGTTTGCCCCTGTAACTCCCAGTAATTCTTGATATGGTCTTCGCTCACTTCATCTCCTTGGTTGATTTGCCGTTAAAACAAGTAGCTCAAATACGGAATGCAGGCTATCAGATATCTTTTTGGATTTCCAGGCGTGCAGTTCTGTTGACGATATAGAGTGGGCGTTTCTTGCTCTCGTCGAAAGCCTTTCCAAGATAAATGCCCATGATCCCCAGAATGGCGATGATGATGCCCCCGATGAAATACAGCGAAACGATCAGGCTGCTCCATCCTTGTACGGGAACGCTGTACAGCGCGGCGCGCAACAGCACATACATGCCATAACAGAATGCCATAAATGCCATCGTAAAACCGAAGCGCACCGCCAGCCGCAACGGCTTGTCGGAATAGGCGATTATAGTTTCGGAAGCCAGCTTCCACAGTTTGGCAAACGTGTAGGTGGAGTTTCCTTCCATGCGTTCGGCGTGCTCCACGTCTATGCTGGTGGTGGGAAAGCCCATCCATTGCACCAGGCCGCCAAAAAAGCGCAATTGTTCGCGCATTTTGCGGAAATTCTCGACTACTTTGCGCGACATGATGCGGAAATTTCCTGCCTGCCCATCGTATTCCATGTCAATCAGATAGCTAAACAATTTATAAAACAGCCAGGAGGTGCAGCGTTTCAACAACGGATCCTGGCGCTTGCCGCGCCGCGCCAGCACGATGTCGTATCCTTCCAGCGCCTTGGTGTAGAGGCGTGGAATTTCTTCCGGCCTGTCCTGCAAATCGCAGTCCATGACCACGGCCCACTCGCCGCTGCAATAGTCGAGCCCGGCGGTGATACCGTAGTGCTGGCCGAAATTCCGGCTGAACTGCAACCCTTTTACGCGCACATCCTGCGCCGATAGCCGCTCGATGATTTCCCAGGAGCGGTCGCCGCCGCAATCTTCCACCAGCACAATCTCGAAATCGGTGGTAACGGTTTCCAGCGCGGCTGCCAAGCGGCGATACAGCTCGTCAAGGCTGTTCTCCGCTTTGTACACGGGAACGATGATGGAAATAAGCGGCATGTTCAGACGCAATTGGTAAATGGTTTCACTGCATGCTCCCGTACCCCACTTCGCTGCACTCGGGCATAGTGTCCGGCGCAGAGGTTGCACCACCCCAGTTAAGCACCGAAGCGCCCTTGACGAGGGGCAGGCAATAAACATTACCTCGGGCTCGGCAAATTCCGGCTTTGTGTAGCGGCACCTTGCCGCACGGGCTTTTAAAAGTATACGTCACTACGCTGCGTTATTCGTTTCGTTATGTTTGACGAGCCGCCACAAAAGGCATAAAAAAAGATAAATACTGGCAATGGTCGTGACTTGCGCCTGCATGAGGAGGGGATGATTTGAAGGGGCATCAAATAGTACCACCGATAATTTTGTCGGCAAATCCGGCCTGATGGCAAGCAGGATTCCGGGAGCGTAGAGTGCGCAACCCCGGTTTCCCCGGCGTAGCAGCCAATACAAAACCGGTGCAAAAATGATTGCATCATATGGTTTCATCTGGATAAATACTCCCGCTGTAATAAAAGGCAGGAGCCATGGCTCGCCGTATTCCAGATAACGTTTTCTGCCGGTTGACCATTCGTTTTTCAAGCGCGTGGCTACGGCTGGCGCCGCCACAATGCCCAGCGATACTATCAGCCACACCAGAACGTTCGATGCGCCGCCGACAGCAGTGATCAGGCTGTGGAGCCCTGTCACCAGGGGGGGCTGATTGGCCGGAATAGCCGAATAACCCCGGATCGAATTGGCGACGTCCTGCATCAGGTTGGTCGAGCGCAAGGTATACAGCGTCCAACAGCTGGAAACCAATATAACTGTTATACCTGCAAGAAGTGGTCGCCATGTACCAAAAACAAAAAGATAGAACAATGGCAAGAGCGACAATGGGGCCTTAAAGCATGCAAAATAAAAAAATATAGCTGCGACAAGCGGCCTTTCTTTTACTGCATAGTACATCGCACCAAGTATTCCGGTCATGGTGATCAGGCTTGGCTGACCCAAAAACAGGGCTGCGGGAACCCCGCTGATAACACATATACCGGTAGTGGCAATCAGTGTTCTAGGTTCTGTAAAGGTGCCGCCGTAGCGGTCATGATCCAGCTTGTGCAGGAAATAAACGACCCCCCCCAACCCGAATATCAGGCTGAAAATGTCAAAGGTCCATCTGGCAATTTCCCAAGGGATTTTTGCGAAAACGGCGAAAAAAGGCCCGATGCTGGGAGTAATCGGCAACCCCCCACTTGGAAGCGCATAAGGAATGTCTTTACCAATGGCGTGTTGCCAAATCTCGCGCAGGGCCTGATCGTTGTATGGGGATTTTCCAGAATCCAGAGCGGCGCCGGCAACATAATACATCCGCGAATCGAGCCATCTGACATCGCCACTCTTCCATAACCCCGCGAACAGCACATAGACAAGGCCAAGCGCCAATATTCCTGCCAACAAGCCCCGCTTGTGCCAATCGCAAATCAAGGTGCGATACCAGGATGGACTCATATGCTTGAAAAGAGCCATGCGATCACTTTGCCTTTTTCTCTATATGTCGCGTCCATAAACCATAACAGTTCGCCAAAACCGGGGGCAAGAGCATACGGGTTGAATATTAACGCCATGCAATGCGAAATGGAGGTTACCACGAACCGCATGTTTCTCGAGTGCTACCGCGACCGGATAGCAGGGGCTCTGGCCTGTTTGAACGGCTTGCCATTACCGGCGGCGACCGGGCGCAGGATGTGCGGCAGGGATGGCGAATTATCCGAATGACTATCATATCGCGTCTTTGTTGCTCGAGCTTTTCCGGATTATCATGCGACCGCTTCAGGGCGAACGTCGGGAAGTCGGCGTGAGAAGCAATGGTGGGGTTTCGCGCTGCTGTTGCCGGGTTCAGGTGACGTTATAATCGCCGTTGGAGCCTCGGAGAAACCGATACGTTCATCCCTTCCAGTACGGCAGCTCATGCGCCTGCTGGCGCTTCGGAACCCGATCAACTGCGGGCAACACAGGCAACCGACCTTAAACAATATGGTTAAGAGCACAGCTAAATTTATCACCTTTGAAGGCGTGGACGGCGCGGGCAAGAGCACCCATCTGCAATGGTTTGCTGAAATGTTGCGCCAACGTGGGCAGGAGGTGCTGGTGACGCGCGAGCCGGGCGGTACGCCGCTGGGCGAGCGTCTGCGCGAGATTCTGCTCAACCAGCCGATGCACGCCGAAACCGAGGCGATGCTGATGTTTGCGGCCCGCCTCGAACATGTCGAGCAGGTTATCCGCCCGGCTTTGCGGCGGGGAGCGTGGGTGGTTTCCGACCGCTTCAGCGATGCCAGTTTTGCCTATCAGGGCGGCGGCAGGGGTGTGGCGCTGGGCAAACTGGAGCAACTGGAGCGCTGGGTGCATGAGGATTTGCAGCCCGATCTGACTCTGCTGTTTGACATTCCGGTTGAAGTGGCGCGGCAACGTCTGTCGAACAATGCCTCGCTGGATCGCTTCGAGCAGGAGCAGGCCGATTTCTTCGAACGGGTACGCGCCGGATACCACAAGCGCGTGCTGCAAAATCCGCAGCGTTATCGCACGCCCTGTTACTCAAAGGGCCGCAGGGGACGGGCAAGTTTGATTTCGCCATGAATGTGGCGCAATCGCTCTTGTGCGGGCAGCCGCAAGACGGAGGATGGTTCTGCGACAGTTGCCCTTCCTGTCACTGGTTCCGGCAGCAGACCCACCCGGATTTCCGCCTGATTCAGCCCGATGCACTGTCTGCGCAGGAAGAAGAAAAAGAGAGCGGCAAGAAACCGGCGCGACAGATTTCCGTTGACCAGATTCGCGCCCTGGCGGATTTTTCCAATCTGTCCGCGCACCAGGGCGGGTTCCGCGTGGTGCTGATCCACCCCGCCGAAACCATGAACGCCAACGCGGCGAACGCGCTGCTCAAGACCCTGGAAGAGCCGTCCGGGCGGATGTTGTTCATCCTGGTCACGCACAAGCCGCAGCAATTGCCGCCCACCATCCTCAGCCGCTGCCTCGCGCTCGCTGCGCCCCTGCCGTCGCCCGAGGCGAGCGCCGCGTGGCTGAAACAGCGGGGCATGAGCGACCCCGCAGCGCTGCTGGCGCAGGCCGGTTTTGCCCCGTTGCAGGCGGCGCGCCTGGCGGAGGAAGCGGAGGAAGGTGCCGGAGAATACCACCGCTTTCTGCAGGAAATCGGGCGGCCCGCCCAGCTCGACGTGTTTGCATTGGCCGAACAATTGCAGCGCACCGAACCGGCCAGGGTGATCCACTGGTTGCAGCAGTGGTGCTACGACCTGGGCAGCGCAAAGCTGGCCGGAAAGGTTTTGTACCATCCGGAGCTGGCTGACATTATCGGGAATCTTGCGGGGAAAATCGGGGTGTTTGATCTGTTGCGCTATCAGAAAGAGCTACTGGTTGCCAGGCGCGAAGCGGCGCACCCGCTGAATCCCAAGCTGCTATTTGAATCCCTGCTGTTGTCCTACCGGCACATGATGTTGGGTGGTGCAGCATGATGCTGTTTGAAAATTCTTGTTCATCTGACTTTTGTGCGGGTAGAGGTGCGCTGTCGCACATATCATGCAACAAGGAGGCAGGGGTAGGATGCGTTGAGGTACGAAGCGCATCAATCGCGAATGATGCGCTTCCTTCGTCAGCACATCCTACGATCCAATGGACAACTTGATTTTGATGCCTGCGCCCATGCTGATTGACTCGCACTGCCATCTCGATTTTCCGGAACTTGCGGAAATGCTGGACGAAGTTTTGGCGAACATGCGCCAGAACGATGTGTCCCACGCGCTCTGCGTGGGCGTGACGCTGGAGAATTTTCCGCGAATCCGCCAGCTCGTCGAGCGGCACGAGCAGCTCTACGCCTCGGTGGGGGTGCATCCGGATCATGAACTGGATGCCGAGCCGACCCAAGCGATGCTGGTGCAACTGGCGCAGCACCCCAAGGTGGTCGCCATCGGGGAAACCGGCCTCGATTATTTTCGCTTGAAGGGCGATCTGGAATGGCAGCGCACGCGCTTCCGCACCCACATCCGTGCAGCGCGCGAGTGCCGCAAGCCGCTGATCATCCATTGCCGGGAAGCGGCGCAGGATACCTTGCGCATCATGGCGGAAGAGAGGGCGGACGAAGTGGGCGGGGTGATGCACTGTTTCACCGAAAGCCTCGATGTCGCGCGCGCGGCCATGGAAATGGGTTTCCACCTTTCCTTTTCCGGCATCGTCACCTTCAAGAACGCCGTTGCGCTGAAAGAGGTGGCGCGGCAGCTTCCGCTGGAGCGCATGCTGATCGAAACCGATGCGCCCTATCTCGCCCCCGCGCCCTATCGCGGCAAGCTCAACCAGCCCGCTTACGTGAAATATGTGGCGGAAGAGATCGCCGGGTTGCGCGGGATCCCGCTGGAAGAGGTTGCCCGCATTACGACGGCTAATTTCCGCCGCTTGTTTCTGGGCGAGGAAAGTATAAAAAACTGTTAGCCACGGATTACCTGAGGCTTGCATGGTGCTTATCGCCTCATTGCGGATGGTTATCGGTGTTTATCGGTGTTGATCCGTGTTTATCGGTGGCTAATGGCCAGCTTTATAGCTTCACGCAGTAAAACTGATTGACCGGTAGGCGATTTCAACAACGACCAGCTCTTCGATCCCGCCGGGAATGCGCAGCATCACCACATCGTCCTTGCGCGCCTTGAGCAGCGCCCGCGCCAGCGGCGACACCCAGCTAATCAGCCCGCGCCCCGGTGCGGCTTCATCCACACCGACGATGCTGTAGACGCGCTCCGCGCCATCTTCCCCGCACACCGTCACCGTGGCGCCGAAGAACACCTGGTCGCAGTTTCCGCGCTGCACCGGGTCCACCACTTCGGCGTTGTCCATCCGCTTGGATAGAAAACGGATGCGCCGATCAATTTCGCGCAGCCGCTTCTTGCCATAAATGTAATCGCCATTTTCCGAGCGGTCGCCGTTGGATGCGGCCCAGGCGACGGTTTTTACCAGATCCGGTCGCTCCACTTTCCACAGATGGTCAAGCTCGTCCCTGAGTCGCTGGTAGCCGGATGGGGTGAGGTAATTCTTCAGGCCGGAGGGCAATTGTTGCGCCGGCTCCAGGTCTTCCTCGTCGTCGGATTCCTTGACAAAGGCCTTGCTCATGGCCGGTTATTCGTCAGAACGGAATGTCGTCGTCAAAGTTATCGAAGCCGCTCCCTTTGGCTGGCGCGGGCTTGGCGGATTCGGTTGCGCCGGACGGCGCGGCGGCGGGTTTGTCCACCACCTCGAAGCTGCTGCTGCGGTCGGCTTTGCTGCCCAGCATCTGCATTTCGTTGACGATAATTTCGGTGGTGTAGCGATCCTGGCCTTCCTTGGTCTGCCACTTGCGGGTTTGCAGTTTGCCTTCGATGTAAACCTGCGAGCCTTTTTTCAGGTATTCCCCGGCGATTTCGGCCAGCTTGTAGCCGCCCCGGTTGAAAAATACCAGATTGTGCCATTCGGTCTTTTCCTGTTTTTCGCCGCTTTTGTCTTTCCAGGTATCCGCAGTGGCCAGCGAAACGCTGGTCACCGCCTCGCCGCTGGTCAAGAAACGTGTTTCCGGATCCTTGCCCAGACGCCCCACCAGTATCACTTTATTCACCGACATTTCACGCCTCCCTTAATAGTTGTTCAACTGCCGCTTCATCGAAAACCTGCACATCCACCTTGAGGCAGGCCATGCATTCTGCCGCCACTACCATGGCTTCGCGCACCCCGCGCACCTGAATTAGCTCGCGCTGCAACAGGCTGGATCTGGCTTCGTCGAGCTCCGGCAGATGATACAGCTTGGTGCGCACCGTGGCGGGCACCTGCATGGTGGATGCCGTCGCCAGCCAGAGCAGCAATAAAGCCACGGCGAAGACAAACACCGAGTTGCCGCCAACGTATTGCATCAGCAAGCCGCCGGCTGTCGCGCCAAAAAACGCGCCGAGGAACTGCACGCTGCTGTACACCCCCATCGCCGTGCCCTTGGAGGCCAGCGGGGCGACCTTGCTGATCAGCGAAGGCAGCGCTGCTTCCAGTATGTTGAACGCGGTAAAGAACAGCGTCAGTGCGGTCACTACGCCCCAGATGCTGTGCTGCAACTGCATCAGCGCCAGTTGTCCCAGCACCGCCAGCGCAACGGCACCGACGAACACCTGTTTCATCCTGGCTTTTTTCTCGGCGAGAATAATGGGCGGCACCATCAATACGAAAGCCATCAACAACACCGGCAGATAGACCTGCCAGTGCTGCGCGGCTTCCAGGCCGTTGGTTATTAAGACGGACGGCACCTGCATGAACACCGACATCAGGATCGCGTGCAGCGCGAAAATGCCGAAATCGAGCCGCAGCAACTCCCCGTTGCGCAACACTTCGCCCAGGTGTTTGCCGCTCGCCTCGGTGTCGGAGTGGAAGCGCGTGATGGCGGGGTCGGGGATCGCATATTTCACCACCAGCATGGCCAGCATGGCCAGCACGCCGGTCATGGCGAAGATGCCCGGCACGCCTATCGCCTGGTACAGCACCGGCGACAGCACCAGTGAGATCGAGAAGGTGATGCCGATGGTGATGCCGATCATCGCCATCGCCTTGGTGCGGTGTTCCTCGCGCGTCAGGTCGGCGGCCAGCGCCATCACCGCCGCGTTCAGTGCGCCGGCGCCCTGGATGACGCGCCCGATGATGATCCAGTAAATATCGTGCGCGAAAGCGGCGATGAAACTGCCCAGTGCGAACAGCAGCAGGCTGATGTAGATCACCGGCTTGCGCCCGTAACGGTCGGACAGCAGCCCGGACGGGATCTGCAGGATGGCCTGCGTCAGGCCGTAAGCGCCCAGCGCCACCCCGACCAGCATTTTGTTGTCGCCGCCGGGCAGATGCTCGGCATACAGCGCGAATACCGGAAGAATAATGAACAGCCCCAGCATGCGTAGCCCGTAAATGCTCGCCAGGCCGATACTGGCGCGGCGCTCGGCGGGGGTCATGGAGTCTTTGTTGTTTTGCATCGGTTGGGTCTAGGGTTGGGGCAGACTGAAAAACCCGCGCATTCTAACAGTTTGCGGCGTATGCCGTCAGACGGGCAGCCGGGAAATATGGGCCGAAAGCTACACGGAAGATGCTGGCACTGGAAAAAACTTGACCCACGTCAGGAAGTGTCGGAAGATTGCGGGCCGATTGAAGTCTGGTCGGCGCATGATTTGGGTTGGATGCACAAATACGCAGGAAAAAACAAGCACGTATAAATAATCTGGACAAGCTATAACCCTATGTTATGCGGCTATCAGGGAGGCCTCTTGCATTCATAAAGATTACATAATGAGGAGATTATGCATAAGCACATAGTAAATTTATTGATTCTGATTTCGGTCATTGTGGTGGTTGCAGCATCCGCAAGATACTTGGCCAGACAGGATACATTCTTTCAGTACGGCCACTACCGGGGCGCATCGGTAGCGCAGATCGCGGAGAAGCTCCCGAAACATCAGGGATCCGCAACATGCGAACAGTGCCATAAGGAAATCTACGGCGAATGGGTTTCCGGCATCCACCGCAAGGCAACCAAAGATAACGCGATTCGGGGCGTAGTCATCAAGTCCGGCCCCGGCTGCGAGGTTTGCCATACGCCGGCGGGCAATCACCCCTCCAAGGAGGCCATGCCGCTCTCCACCGAGGATCAGGTGACTACCCTTACCCACAAATGGGAAAACCACCCGATTAATGCCGCTGACAGGAACCTGATGCGCGACCCGCAGGACATGCGGATTTTGTGCACCAACTGCCACGAAAAAATACCCGGTCGTCCTTTGAGAGGCAAAGTTGCCGGCGAGGGTGTGCCGGTGCAGGCGGTTACCGACGTGGTGGGCATCCATGGCGTGCCCCAGGTTGTGATCGAAGGGCACGGCGGCGATGAGCTGTGTACTACCTGTCACAACCCGCATTCTCCCCGCATCGTTTTTGCTTCCGTCCCCAGACCACCTTCGGACCCGAAAACCGGCAAGCTTGCTGCCGTGAGCGCTCCCAAGCCCGGCGATGCGAACGCGGGCAAGGCGGTAGCGGCGAATTGTGCCGCGTGTCACGGCGCCAACGGGATGAGCGTCAATCCTGAATGGCCGAACCTGGCGGGGCAACACACCGGTTATCTGGTCGCTTCGCTCGAGGCATTCAAGTCCGGTGCGCGCAAAAACGACATGATGAGCCCGATGGCGGCCAACTTGAGCGAAGCCGATATGCGCAACGTGGCCGCTTACTTTGCCGCCGCGAGTTGCAAGTCGAGCGATTCCGACAAGGCCAAGGCTGACTTGGGTAAAACCAGGGCGCAAGCTGCGGGTTGCGCGGCGTGCCACAGTTCCGGCGGGCTTAACAAGGCAGGAATCGCAGGTGTCAGCGGCAGCCAGGCATGGCCCAATCTGGCCGGCCAGAGCGCCCAATATCTGACTGTCGCGCTCAAAGCGTTCAAGGACGGCAGCCGCAACCATGCGGTCATGTCGAGTGTCGCCAAGACCTTGGGCGACGCAGACATCGAAAACCTGTCCGCTTTCTATGCGGGAGCGAGCTGCAAATGAACCAATTATCCAGCGAGGAAAAGATGACTACTCAAGACATCAACACTGAGAAAGAGGCGAGCCACATATCGCGCCGCAGCTTCTTGGGCATGTTGGGCAAGGGTGCGGCTTGCGCCGGCGCGGCAGTCGGCGCGGGCGGAGCGCTGGCCTCTGCCGGAGGTGGGGCCGCGAATGCTTTGGGCGGCGTCGGGCCCACCTACCAGCAGGAGCCCGAACAATATGCCGAGGCGCGCAAAAACCCGCCCAAGATACCCGGTTACAACTGGACCGAGCACAAGTGGGCGTTCGGCGTGGATTCCAACCGCTGCATCGGCTGCTTGCGCTGCGTGGAAGCGTGCAAGATGGAAAACAGCGTGCAGATGGACCGGAACCATACCCGCACCTGGGTCGAGCGCTATGTCTACCTGGAGGGCTCGGATCACGCGCATGTGGACAGCATCCACGACCTGAAAAACGTGATGCCGGGCAGCAAGGAAACCCGGTTCGTGTTCGACAACCGTTACAAGAACGCCAAGGTCACCAAGGCGTTTTTTGTGCCCAAGCTGTGCAACCAGTGCGAGAAGCCGTCGTGCGTGCAGGTATGCCCGACCGGCGCTACCTACAAAACCCCGGATGGGCCGGTGCTGATTGATACCAAATACTGCATCGGTTGCCAGTATTGCGTACAGGCCTGCCCTTACGGCGCGCGCAGCCTCAACCACGTGCGCGGCACCGCCGAGAAATGCAACTGGTGTTACCACCGCATCACCAAGGGGCTCAATCCGGCGTGCGTCGAGGTATGCCCGACCGGAACCCGGATTTTTGGTGATCGCATGGATCCTGAAAGCCCGATCAGCCAGTTCCTGCGCAATAACCGCGTGAACGTGCTGAAACCGGACATGGGCAACATGCCCAATGTGTTCTACGCAGGAATAGACAAGGAGGTTATATAAAATGTCATCATCAGCAGACGTTTTTTATCATGTAGCGCCGGTGATCGGTAACGGGTTTACCTACCCGAACGAAACCGAGGTGCCGTGGAGCGAGCTGATCGTCATCTACCCCTACATTACCGGCCTGGTTGCCGGTGCGTTTGTGGTGTCCAGCCTGCATCACGTGTTCGGTATGGAGCGTTTTGCTCCGATCTCCAAGTTTGCCTTGCTGACCTCGCTGTGCTTCATGTTTTTTGCGCCGACCCCGCTGCTGTTTCACCTGGGGCAACCGACCCGCGCCCTGAACGCGGTGATCACGCCGCACTGGACTTCGGCGATGGCGGCGTTCGGCTATGTGGCGGGGTTTTACATCTGCCTCTTGCTGCTGGAAGTTTGGTTTTCGTTCCGTGCCGACATTGTCGGGCTGTCGAAATCCACCACCGGCGTCATGCAGAAAGTTTACAAGACGCTCACTCTGGGTTCGGATGACGTGTCGGCGAGCGCGCTCCATGCTGACCATACTATCGCGCGCAGGTTGGCGATGATCGGCATACCGGGCGCGTGCGGTCTGCACGGCTACGTCGGCTTCCTGTTCGGTTCGCTGAAGACGCGCGAATGGTGGTCGTCCGACCTGATGCCGATCATCTTCCTGCTGTCTGCGGTAGGTTCCGGCGTCGGGCTGCTGATCGTCATCTATGTGGTGGCATGCTGGTGGCGCAAACAGACTCCCGATAACGGGGCCATGCAGGGCTTGCTGTATGTCTTGTGGTCGGGCATTGTCATCGTGATGGTGATCGAGGCGCTGGAAATGGTGCAGATGATCTACAAAGCCCGCGAGGGGGTCGAGGGGGTGTTTGATTTGATCAACGGCCCGATCCACGTCGGCTTGTTTTTCCAGTGGGGAGGAGGGCTCCTCGCGCTGTTGATAACATCAATCATGATGCTGAAAACACCGAAAGGGAGCCGCCTGGTTTTCTGGCTCTTTGTCTGCGGGTTGTCCATGATGATCAGCGTGCTGGCGATGCGCTGGAACGTGGTGATCGGCGGGCAGGAACTGTCCAAGACCATGAGGGGCTTGCTGACTTTCCATCCGGAAGTGTTCGGGCGTGAAAGTCTGTTTACGGTCGCCTCGCTGTTTACCGCACCGTTTGTGGTGCTGTATCTGGCGCAAAAACTGCTGCCGACGGTTTGGGCAGGCGAAGAGCTCGAGCCAGAAGAAAGAGTGTTCGACATTCACAAGGCTATTTGATGTTCGCAAAATAGCGTCAAGCACCAAGCAACATTTGAAATCCCGCCGCAAGGCGGGATTTTTTTCGCGCAAAATTTTATGGGGCAAGCGCAGGTTGAGCCGCGCAAAGGAATTTGCACCCGATGTAATTTTTTATTTTAGAAGTGCAACATTGGCAAAGTAGGGTGGATAAAGGCCGCAGGCCGTATCCACCGCGCAATGTCGGATACGGCGATTCGCGCCTTTATCCACAAATTGCTGCATCGGTAAAACGGAATTGGAATAAGGTCAACCCGCATCGGCAGGCTTAGCTTGAAGCGAGGGGCAGGAGCGTGCGGAGAAGCGGGCAAGCCGACGCACTTTACGGTCTATCGGTTGCC
The DNA here is from genome assembly GCA_008080515.1 of Gallionellaceae bacterium. Taxonomy (GTDB): domain Bacteria; phylum Pseudomonadota; class Gammaproteobacteria; order Burkholderiales; family Gallionellaceae; genus VIKH01. The sequence goes on from VIKH01000020.1 coordinate 57,177, forward strand.
TGTGGGAAGAATTGCTGCGGAGCCAACAAAACTCAACCCCAGCCGGAAAGCCGGGGTTGGGTGGTTTACGTCGGGAAAGCCATGATACCTTGCGGGGTGAGCGGGATTTTTGCAGCAGACCCTCATACAACCAGAGGGCGAGCTTTCCCTAACGCTCTTTAGCCGGTGCGGGCCAATTTAGCGACCCGCCACGTTTCTCAATATGCGAAGTGACCCTGCGAAAACAGGTAAAACAGGAAGTAAATAATCGGAAATATGACGAGGGGGATTCTAATAATGGTAAACAAACTTTTTATCATTGTTCCTGCTCCCTAGAATTGGTTAAGCCAAAACGGCCCAGCGATAGTACCACAGGGTTTTTTGGGCTTCAAATTGCATCCTTGCCCGATTTGCAGGTTGCCCCAGATAGCTCGAGTGTTGCGCTATCGGCCATCGGCGCCCCCTTGTTTTGCGCGCAAGTGTATAGTGTGCGGCGCGCCACATACCACCATCGCATTCTTGGTGATGCGGCCCCGAAAATTGGGTGGCCGTCGAAATAGGGTGGCCCGGTAAAATTGCATAGGAGAGGAGCTATGAAAATCGGTCGATTCATTTGCCTGTCGGCGGTTATTGCGCTGTCGGTGGCGAGCTATGCCCACGCCAGGAGCGAAAGGCCCTGCTCGGGAAAAAATGAGACTCTGGAATGCCTCAAGGAAAACTTCTCGGAAATATACGATGCGCAGTATTTCAAATTCCTGATGATTATTGACAAAGCCCAGGTGGCCGCCCTGAATTGCAACTCGGGCGAGAAAACGGCAGTTTATCTTGATGTGGCATCAAAAATAGGCAGGAATCTGGAGGTTGAGGACGGTTTCAAGGACATGCTTGAAACCAAGTTTCTCAAGGAGAAAACGGTCTGCCTGCTGGATGCGCTCCTGCTCACCAATGACAATGTGCAAGAAATTATTCTCGGGAAATATCTGGCCAAGCCGCGCTACATCAAGAAGGAAGAGGTGGACGCCATTCTTTCCGGATATATGGGAAACGAGAAGTATAAAGAGATGCTGAAACGGTACGGCGGGAAGTGATCCCTTTTAGCTTCTGCGATGACAGGCCCGGTGATGCGGCCAATAAAATGGCTTGATGCCATAGGATGTATCAAGAATTGACTGCACCTGTTTTGCCGGAATCTCAACTCGAACCGGCTTCATGCTCGAATCGTGCCGAGTCTGTAAGGGATCAGCAGGGTGGATCAATTGGATTTGGCGCCGCCTAAAATAATTTCGCGCAGCTATCCGGAAGACGTGGCGCAATGCCTCGTTGCTGCGGGCATTTCCCCGCTGCTTGCGCGCATTTATGCGGCGCGCGGCATTCTCGATCCAGCACAACTGGATACCGGCCTGGGCAATTTATTGCCCTTCACGCAACTGAAAAACGCACAGGCCATGGCGGTATTGCTGGCCGACGCCATCGCGCAAAACAAAAAGCTGTTGATCGTGGCCGACTATGATGCCGACGGCGCCACCGCCTGCGCCATCGGCCTGCGCGGGTTGCGCGCGATGGGCGGGCGGGTGGATTTCATCGTGCCCAACCGTTTCGAATATGGCTACGGGTTAACGCCGGAAATCGTGCGCCTCGCCGCGCAATCCGAACCGGACATCCTCATCACGGTGGATAACGGCATCGCCAGCGTGGAGGGGGTGGCCGAAGCCAACCGCTTCGGTATGCAAGTGCTGGTCACCGACCACCATTTGCCCGGCGAATCCTTGCCGGACGCGCTGTGCATCGTCAACCCCAACCAGCCCGGCTGCGGCTTTCCCAGCAAGAATCTGTCCGGTGCGGGGGTGATGTTCTATGTATTGCTGGCGTTGCGCGCGGAGCTGCGAGCCAGAGGGGCGTTTGCGGGCGAAACAAGAGAACCCAACCTTGGCAACCTGCTGGATCTGGTGGCGCTGGGCACGGTGGCGGATGTGGTGAAACTGGACGACAACAACCGCATTCTGGTGTGGCAGGGATTGCAGCGCATCCGCGCCGGCCGCGCCTGTTGCGGCATCAACGCGCTGCTGCAAACGGCGAAAAAACCTCCCGAGCGGGCATCCGCTTACGAGCTGGGCTTTGTGGTCGGGCCGAGGCTGAACGCCGCCGGGCGGCTGGAAGACATGAGCCTGGGCATCGCCTGCCTGCTCGGCGACAAGATGGGTGAGGCGGCAGCAATCGCGGCGCAACTGGATGCGCTCAACCGCGAGCGGCGCAGTATCGAAGTGGAGATGCAGCAGTCGGCGCTGGCCGCGCTGGAGGGAGCCAACCTGCCCGGCAGTTGTTCCGGCGAAGACGGCGTCCGCAGTAGCATCGCGATGTTTGATGAAAGCTGGCACCAGGGCGTCATCGGTATTCTCGCATCAAGGCTCAAGGATAAATTTCATCGCCCGGTGATCGCCTTTGCACGCGCGCAGGAGGGCGAATTAAAAGGCTCCGGGCGCAGCATCCCCGGCCTGCATCTGCGCGATGCGCTGGATCGGGTCCCGCACCTGCTGCAAAAATTTGGCGGGCACGCGATGGCGGCGGGGCTCAGCGTCCGCGAGGAACGGTTCGATGAATTCCGGGCCGCCTTTGAATCCGTCGCACAAAGCCTGCTCACTCCCGCCGACCTCGAGCAGATAGTCGAGACCGACGGCGCGCTGGCCGCCGCGCATTGCACCCTGGAGATGGCGCAACGGCTGGACGGCGAGGTGTGGGGGCAGGGCTTTCCGCAGCCCGCTTTTTGTGACGCTTTCGAGGTCGCGCAGCAGCGCGTGGTGGGAGAAAAACATCTCAAGCTCCGGCTGGCGCGCGGCGTACAGCAATTCGACGCCATACTGTTTTCGCACGCCGAACCGTTGCCGGAGAAAATCCGGGCGGTGTATCGTATCGGGGTCAACGAATTCAACGGTGCCAGCAGCCTGCAACTCACCGTCGTACACTGGGAGCCGACTTGATGGATGCCCTGCCCGAAGAGTTGCAATACCTGCCCGCCTTCCTCACCAGCCTGGCGGTCGGGCTGCTGATCGGCCTGGAGCGCGAGCGCAGCCCCGCCGCCAAGGCCGGCCTGCGCACCTTTGCGCTGGTCGCGCTGTTTGGCACGCTGGCCGCGATGCTCTCCGATAAAACCACCAGCCCGTGGATCAGCCCGGTCGGCCTGCTCATCGTCGGCGCAATGATGGTCGCCGCCTACGCGCGCCGCGACAGCGAGGAATCCAGCGATCCCGGCACCACCACCGTCGCCGCCGTTATCGTCTGCTACGCGCTCGGCACTATCATCTGGCACGGCTACACCACGCTGGCGGTGATGCTCGCCATCATCACCACCATGCTGCTGTACTTCAAGACCGAGTTGCGCATTTTTACGCAAAACCTGACCCGGCGCGATTTCATTTCGACCCTGCAATTCGCGGTGCTGACTTTCATCATCCTGCCGATCCTGCCCAATCAGGCTTACGGGCCCTACGACGCGCTCAACCCCTACCAGATCTGGCTGATGGTGGTGCTGATTTCCGGGGTGAGTCTGGCCGGATATGTCGCCCTGCAGCTTACCGGGCAGCGCCACAGCGCTTCGTTGCTCGGCCTGTTCGGCGGGTTGGTATCGAGCACCGCGACCACGCTGGTTTACGCGCGTCACGGGAAAAAAGACCCCGCGCTGGCGCCACTCGCGGTAGTGGTGATCCTGCTGGCCAATCTGGTGGTGCTGGTGCGGCTGTCGCTGCTGGGCGCGGCGGTGTCGCCCAAGCTGTTGCCGCAGTTGCTGGCGGTACTCGGCACCGGGCTGGCCTGCGGCATGGCCGGCACCTATTATTGGTGGCGCAAGCTGCAACGCCAGACGGATACGCCGCTGCCGGAAATTACCAACCCCACCGAAATCCGCACCGCGCTCGGCTTCGGCCTGCTCTATGCCGTCGTGCTGTTCTGCGCCGCCTGGCTGTCGGACATCGCGGGCAGCAAGGGGTTGTATGTGGTGGCGCTGGTTTCCGGGTTGACTGATGTGGATGCGATCACGTTGTCCAGCCTGCGCCTGTTCGAGCTTGGCAAGTTGCAGGCAGGGCAGGCGACCACGGCGATAGGCCTGGCGGTCATCTCGAACATCGCGTTCAAGCTCGGCGTAGTGCTGTTCGTCGCCGGTCGCCAGATCGGTTCGCGCTGCGCGGGCGGCATGCTGGGAGTCGCTGGCGGCATCAGCGTCGCGCTGGTGGTGGTTTAGGCGCGAGCGGCGTGGCCGAACCGGCTTCTATCG
>VIKH01000021.1 GCA_008080515.1 Gallionellaceae bacterium
CCCTTCGGTATGGAATGGGGCCATTATCGCAGGGGCTTGCCGAATTTGACACAGTAAGACTAGCTACGTTTCTTCCGCCAGCGCCGCGAGCTGTTCCGCCTGGTGCTCCGCCATCAGCGCGCCGGTGAGTTCGGCGATGTCGCCGTCCATGATGGCGTCCATTTTGTACAGGGTGAGGTTGATGCGGTGGTCGGTGACGCGGCCCTGCGGAAAGTTGTAGGTGCGGATGCGCTCGGAGCGGTCGCCCGTGCCGACCAGCGATTTTCTTTCTGCCGCGATCTTGCCGTGGGCTTCGCGCTCCTGCCGGTCCTTGATGCGCGCGGCCAGCACGCGCATCGCCTGCGCCTTGTTCTGGTGCTGCGAGCGCCCGTCCTGGCATTCCACCACGGTGCCGGAAGGCAGGTGGGTGATGCGCACCGCCGAATCGGTCTTGTTGATGTGCTGGAAGGTGTCTATGCGCAGGTCGGCGGGGTTGAGCACCACGTCGCCGACTTCATCCGCCTCCGGCAGCACCGCCACGGTGCAGGCCGAGGTATGGATGCGCCCCTGCGCTTCGGTGGCGGGCACGCGCTGCACGCGGTGCGCGCCGGACTCAAATTTCAGCACCGAATAGGCGCCCTGCCCGACGATGCGCGCGATGATTTCCTTGAAGCCGCCTTTCTCTCCCGCGCTTTCCGAAACGACTTCCACCTGCCAGCGGTTGCGCTCGGCGAAGCGCGCGTACATGCGGAACAGGTCGCCGGAAAACAGTGCGGCCTCGTCGCCGCCGGTGCCGGCGCGGATTTCCAGGAATACGTTGCGCTCGTCGTTGGGATCTTTGGGCAGCAACTGTTTTTGCAAATCACACTCGAGCTGCTCCAAACGCGCGCGCCCTTCCTTCACTTCGGCGTCGGCAAACTCGCGCATTTCGGGATCGCTCGCCATCTCCAGCGCGGTAGCGATGTCCGCGGCGCAGGACTGGTGTGCATGATAGAGAGTCACCACCGGATCCAGCTCTGCCCGCTCGCGATTGAGCTTGCGGAAGGCATCCATGTCGCGGGTGGCATCCTCGCTGCTCAACAGGCGACCGACTTCGTCCAGCCGCTCGCTGAGCTGGGCCAGTTTTGCTGCGATACTGGGTTTCATTCCGGGGTGTGCAGGTTGTAGATGCGGTGCACCATGTCGAGGAAATGCTCGCGCTCTTTGGCTTCAACGTGGTTCAGCGCGTGGGTGGGGGCGTGGAGGAATTTGTTGGTGAGACCGTTGCTCAACAACTCCAGCACTTTCTCCGCCGGTTCGCCCTTGGCCAGCAGGCGCAGGGCTTTTTCGATCTCGTGGCGGCGGTGGCGCTCGGCGTGGTTGCGCAGCGCCATGATGGTGGGCACCACTTCGCGCGACTCCATCCAGTGGATGAAGTCGGCCACGCCGGATTCGATGATAACTTCCGCTTCCTTCACCGCGCCCTGGCGCGCATCCAGGCCATCGCGCACCACCTCGGACAAGTCGTCCACAGTGTACAGGAACACGTCGTTCAGCTCGGCGACTTCTTCTTCCACGTCGCGCGGCACCGCCAGATCAACGATGAACAGCGGGCGGTGCTTGCGGATTTTCAGCGCCCGCTCGACCATGCCTTTGCCCAGTATCGGCAGCGGGCTGGCGGTGCAGGTCACGATGATGTCGTGCTGCGAAAGCTGTTCGGGCAGCTCGTTCAGCGTAATGGCGTGGCCGTTGATGCGCCGCGCCAGCGTCTGGGCGCGCTCCAGCGTGCGGTTGGCGACGGTGATGTGGCGGGGCGACCTGGCCGCAAAATGCACGGCGTTCAACTCGATCATTTCGCCCGCGCCGATAAACAGCACGCGCTGCTCGGCGATGCTGGGGAAGATGCGCTCGGCCAGCTTCACCGCAGCGGCCGCCATGGAAATCAGGTTGGCGCCGATCTCGGTCTGGGTGCGCACATCCTTGGCCACCGAGAAGGTGCGCTGGAACAGCTTGTGCAGCAAAAAGCCCAGCGTGCCAGCCTCTTCCGCGTAGCGCACCGCCTGTTTCATCTGGCCGAGAATCTGCGGTTCGCCCAGCACCATCGAATCCAGCCCGCTGGCAACGCGGAAGGCGTGTTTGACCGCCTGCTCGCGCTGGAGCGTGTACAGGTAGGGCTCGATTTCGCGGGTTTCCATCTGGCGCGAACCGGCCAGCCAGTTGATGGCCTGCGCGGGCTCGATGGTGTTGCAATACACCTCGGTGCGGTTGCAGGTGGAGAGAATGGTCGCTTCCTTGGCCGCGCCGTGATCGATGAGGTTGCGCAGGGCCGGCTCCATCGCTTCCACCCCGAACGCAAAGCGTTCGCGCACCGTAAGCGGTGCGGTCTGATGATTGATGCCGAAAGCGAATAGCTGCATATATTAAGGGCTGACCGCTACAGAAGGAAAAGGCGGTCGAAATTATAGGGGCTTACCGCCGCGAAAGCCAGTCGGGTTAACGTGAAACTCGCGCAGAACCTCGCCCCCTCTCCCTTTGGGGGAGGGTAGGGTGGGGGAAACGGGCATGGCGAATTTCATAATCAGGGGTGGCGTTTGCCATGCCCGTTAGGAATACTGAACTTTGCTATAAGGTGTCAGAACTGCACCTGCAACGCCGCGTGCGCGCGGTTGCGGCCCGCTTCGGTGGACGCCGTGCCATTGAGCACGTGGGCGGCATCCAGCGTAAAGGAAAGGCGGCGACCATCGCCCCAGCGCAACCCAGCGCCGACGCTCGATGCATCCTGCCGCGCGATCTGCCCCGCCGCCGGGTTCTTGGCCCACACCTCGCCGTTGTCCGCGAACAGGACGGCGCGCGCGCCCTCCCACGGCAGCGGCGCGGAGGCTTCCAGGGAAAGCGAGTGGCCGTTTTCCCCGCTGGCCTCGCGCTCGTTCAGACCGCGCACGCTCTGCGCGCCGCCGATGCCGAACTGCTCGCCGGGGATGAGCGGCTCGTCCGCGTATTGTCCCTGCATCTGCGCGCCGAGCGTCCAGCGCCCGAGCGCCCAACCGCCTTCCAGCGAAAAGCGCCATGCGTCCCAATCGCGTTTTGCGCCGGCGCGGTTGCCGAGGTAGGCCGCATCGGTGTTGTCGCCGCCTCCGCCAAGGTTGCGCGCGTAGCCGAGCGATCCGCCGAGCGATCCGCCCGCCATGTCGTAACGGCCCTGGTAGCCGAGAGAAAGCGGCTGGCTGCGCACGTTCACCCCGATCTGTGCTGCGCCGAACACCACGCTGTTGTCGAAAAACCGGTCTTCCGCGCCCGCTTCGAGCGAGTGCGAATACGCGCCAACCGGCACCAGATGCTGTTTCCAGCGCGCGCCGAAAAACTTGCCGCCGCCGCTCACCTGGAATGCGTCGGCAATCGTGCCGGAATTGACGTTCGAGTAAGAGGCGAATGCGGTGAGGCTGCCGCCCTGCGCATAGAACGGCACGGTGTAGAACATGCCGTACTGTCTTACATCGCCCCAGTGACCCGGCGACGAAGTATAGCTCGCCGAGAGCGCGTGGTCGCGGTCGAAGAGATTGCCGTGCCGCACGCCGACCGTGGCGCGCCAGTCGCCGGTGCGGTCCTCGCCGGTGTTTTGCAAGGACGCATAGACGCTCAGCGGCGGGCTATCCTGCACTTTGACATCCGCGTCCACCGCATCCGGCATCCGGCTCTGCTGGAAGGTTACTTCCACCCGCTTCGCGGGATGCTCGTTGACGTGCGCCCGGTTGCGCGCGACCCTGGCGACGTTGGGTGATTCGCCCTGCCTGAGCGCGGGAAGGCTCGCGAGCACGTTTTCGTTCGAGAAGTTATGGTTGCCGGAAACCGCGATGCCCGCGAGCTTGAACGGCAGCACGCGCAGCCTTACCACAGAGCCTTCAAGTGTCTGCGGCGGCAGCACGACGCGATAGAACGCATGGCCGCGCGCGGAGAGCTCGGCTTCCAGCGCCTTTGCGGCCCCCTGCAACTGCTCCAGGCCGACGGACTCTCCGACAAAAGGCGCGAGCACCACCTGCGCCTGCTCGCGCGGAATCGGCAGTTCGCCCTCGATCTCGAACCCGCGCGCCTGGAAGCGCGGCGGTTCTGGCTCGGACGCCGCAAATGCCGGAATGGCCGTCAGAGCAGTGACAATTACTACCAGCAATGCCCCCCGTTTATTCCTGTAGCTCATCAATTCCTCCTCGCAAGCACAGCCTCATGCGCTCCCTCTCCTTCAAGGAGAGGGCGGGGGTGAGGATGGGTTTTCATCAACCCCCCCACAAGCACAGCCTCATGCGCTCCCTCTCCTTCAAGGAGAGGGTTGGGGTGAGGATGGGTTTCATCAATCTCCCGCAACACCATCCAGATCTTTTCTTTGACGGCCTCGAGATTTCCAAATACCTCGTTATTCCAAAAGCGCAATACACGGAATCCCGCCTTGGCTAATTTATCTGTCCGGGCCGCATCAGCTTCCATCTGTCCTCCGTGTTGCCCTCCATCCACCTCAACCACAAGTTTCATCCCCATACATACAAAATCCAGGATGAAATCGTCAAAGGGATGCTGGCGGCGAAACTTGTATCCAGCCATCTGTCTGCCACGTAATGCCTGCCAGAGCAGCCGTTCGGCATCCGTCATCGTCTTGCGGAGATTACGCTGGAGTGCGTTTTCAAGAATCGCTTTGTTTGTCTGCCCTCTCATAATGAGCCTCTTTACCCCATCCCCACCCTGGCCCTCCCCTTGAAGGGGAGGGGAATGAAATATACCCCCTTGCACCCGCAAGGGGCAGGCCGTGGTTGTAGACCGCCGAAGGCGGCAATAACCACGCTCAAGGGGAAAGAAATAAAATTCACCGCGATGAATTCCCTCACCGCATCCCAGCCCTGCTCCTCCTCTTGAAGGGGAGGGGGCTCCAATCCTTCTCCCCTTTCAAGGGGGAGATAGAGAGGGGGATGGGGTTGGAACATGGGCATCCACTCAAAATGCAGCAGTTTCATCTGGCGGCACAACTGCCGGCCGCCGAACCATCGTTCATCACGAACGGCGGCAGCACGAAACCTTTGCCAAGCTCGCCCGGCTGCGGCGTCTGGTCGAAGCGCAGGAAATTCGGCACATAGTCGAGCTGCGCCACCTGATCTTTCGTCACGACAACGGCATTGCCCGCGGCAACCTCTACCTGCTGGCCGCCCTGATTGAGCGTTATGACCCCGTCGCGAACCCAGACATAGAGACCGCGCATCCTGTCCGTACGGGGCGCTGCGTATGTCTCCGTGTATCCCTCTGGCGGCGCATCCCCGCCTCGTGTATTGCGCTCGTCATGATTCCTGGGCTCTTGCTTTGTTCCGTATGCGATTGTCTCTGTGTATCCATCTGGCGGCGATTGTCTCTGTGTATCCATCTGGCGGCGCATCGCTTGACCGGGAATTACTCTCGTCACGATTATTCCTGTCGCCGTGTCCGTATCTATCAAATCTTTTCGCAATTGTCTCGCTTACGGATCCACTTACGAACTCGCCTTCGGCAAACAAGCCAGGCGCAACCTTTACCAAGTCGGGGCGCGGGGCATTGATTATCGGGGTGCCGCTGCCGACACCGGAAACCAGTTGGCCGTCGAAGGCCACTCGCAGTGATTCGCCCTTGCGCACAATGCGACCGGCAACTTCCACGGAACCGTCCCAGACTTGGATCGTGGCCGCCTGTTGCGGCGGCGGGCTGTCGGTTGTTCTTCTGGGACTCTCACTCTCTGATTGCGAACCTTGTCCTGTCGTGCCCTCCCCGCGCGATTTGTCCGCGGCCCAATCTGTCGCCTTGTCGATAGCACCTCCGATTGTCTCGCCGATTGCACCGCCGATGCGCGCACCTTCTTCCTTTCCAGCTTGACCACCTCTCCTCTGCGCTTCTTCCTCGCCGGGAGAGTCCTCCCCGAATAAAACCGTGGCTATACCTGCGCCATCTCCCGCCCGGCGCTTTTCTTCCAGCAAAGCGACACGGGCTTTTTCGGCCCCAATCGTCTGGCCGATGAAATCGCCGGGGCCTCTACCCAATTCTGCTCCGATTTCTCGACCGATTCCCGCAGCTCCCTTCTGCTGCCCTGCTTCGCGTATTCGATCCAGGTCATTCCTGAAGTCCTTGGCATCCGTACGATTATCTCGGGCGATCTCATCCGCTACATCGGCAACCTGTTTGCCTGCCGCTTTGGCGTCAGCGATGTACTTTTCCGCTTCTTCGCGTCGTTCCTGAGCATACGCGGTCGCTGCCTCTTCAACGATGTTTGCGGCTTCCGCAGCTTTATCCGCCAGCGCCTGCCCTAATGTTGCTAAGAATTGCTGCGCTTCGCCCGCACCGAGTTTCCCGTGTTCAACCATGGCAGCAACGATGCTGCGCATCGCCTCTGCTGCCTGGTCGGTGCTCTGCGTCGCCTGCGCAATGATAGAAGCAGGCACGTCCTCGAAAACAGAGGTGTTCGTCATTGCCGTGTGAGCCACTGCCGTCAAAAGAACAAGAGGTATCACCACCGCCCCCGCAACGATGACAGTTGCCGCAATTGCGACGACAAGCGCCATGATCTTGAGCGAGGTGAGCGCAACCTGAGCGTTCGGGTTTTTCATCACCTCCGCCGTCAGCCTTGCCACCTCCTCCCCGACGAGCCTGCTCCATTCGTCCAGCGCACCGAGTACGCGCTGCTTTTCCGCTTCGGACAGATTCGTCGCATTTTGCAAAGCGTTCCGCAGGTCGGAGACCTCGCGTGCAAATTCACGTTCCGCTGCCCGAATCTGATCAAGCGCCTGCAAGACCTTCGCGGCTTCCTTAGCTTTATCCGCTGCTTCCTTTGCCGCTTCCGCCGCAAGGCGCTCGGCTTCCTTAGCTTTATCCGCTGCTTCCTTTGCCGCCTGCGCCGCAAGGCGCTCGGCTTCACGCTTGGCCGCAAGGGCTTCTTCCTCCGCGCGCACTGCATCCTCCATCGCGCGCTGCTCGGCTTCCGCTGCCGCGCGTGCCGCGGCTTCCTCGGCCTGCCGCGCACGCAGTCGCAACTCCTCGGCCGCGGCTTCAGCCTTCGCGAAGAAATTCTGCGCGGCGGCGTTGCCTTGCGATGCGAGATAGCCCCCAACCTCCGTCTCGATTATGGTGTGCGCCCCGTACCGGCTGCTCTCCGATAATCGCACAAGGTCGCCGCGAGAGAGCCCCACGAGGGCAAGGCTTTCTGACTGGTAGGTGCTGGCTTTCGCGTCCGCCACCATCGCCTTTAAAGTGGCAAACGGCGTGAATCCTGCAACCTCGACCCCGTTGCCTCCAGATGCCGCTGCACCCACGGCGTATAGTTCAAAGTCGGCTGCCAAGGCCAGGCCCACCATGGACTTGAATGCGTCCGAATCCGCGAACGTACCCGCCGCTTTCCTCGCCCCATCCAGCGCGTTATGCAACTGGCCAGACACCTGCGTCATTTTCGATGCCAAATCATTCCACCCGGCCTCCGTCGTCGGGGGGTTGTCGCGGAGGCCGGTCATCAGCGCCGACATCGTTTGCAGGATCGGGGCGGTTGCGACGTTGAGGGCGTTGCGTGCCGCGTCTTCCGTGCTCGCCGACACCGAGACCGAGCTGCCACCGACGCTCGCGCTGCCCGACGCGCTCGCACCACCCGAATTGGCATTCACCGAGGCCGACGCGCAGGCATTCGCGATGCAGCCGCTCACGCTGCCCCCCCATGCAAATGCATGAACGGGGGCAAGCAACAGAAACAGGAAAAAGAGAAATACGTAAGCCTCAAAAAACAACGAACGATGAGCAATATGAGCCGCCAGCTCAGAAACCCGCACTTTATTCATGAGATACCTCCCTGCGCTCTGGGCTGGGCGACCGGATGATGCCCATCGCGCTTTCGAATAGAAAGGCGTCTGTGCTGACTTCCGCAAGCCGACCGCTCCACACCTGCGCGTTACCTGCAAGGAGCGTGAGGTGTGCCTTGCCCTCGCGCGGTGAAATCTCCCGGTATTCATAACGGTTGACTGCCAGGCGGCTGCGTTCGGCGAGCGTGACGCGCGCGCCGTCGCTGAACAGCAGCACGGCGTAGCTGTTTGCTCCGGTGGCGATGCCTTCGCGCTCGTGGATCGCCGCGCCAGGAACGAGCAGCCTGGCATTGCCGCCGACGCTCGAAGCAGCGGCGTACCCCTTCATCTCGACCACGCGCGCCACCGGCTGGTCTAAACCACGCGGTGCCGGGCGCGAACGATCTTCCTGCGCGCAATCCTCCTCGCACAGCCGCGCGTCGAATTCCGCCGCGCGAGCGGTGCCCGGATTGCTGGTAATGCGCGCGCCGCCCTTCACCAGCCCGCGCAGCAGTGACTCCGGCTTGCCGGGCGAGAGCGCATCCATGCGAAAGACGGTGTCCGGACGGAGCGTTGCCTGGGTGCGGTCGGCAAATTCGATAACGGCGTAACTTTTCGGCCCGACGCTGATCACATCCTGCTCGTCCAGGGTATCGGCGACTCCGAGTATGCGCGTTGCGGCACCCGCGCGCTGCAAGGTGGAAACCCCCTCAACCGAAAGCACTTTTGCCGCTTCGCGCGCGAACGATGGAGAGGGGCAGGCGAAAGCTGCGGCGATCAGGCAGGAGAGGAGGAAGAAAAGGCTCCGGTCGGTATTGCGACCCAAGGTTAGCGGCATACCAGTTCTCCTTTATCTTCCGTGCTACCCGGCTCGCCGCTGGAAGTTGGGGGTGGCGTGGCGGCGAGGAACATATCGTCGAGGATGCGCGTGTTGTTTGCCGAAACAGTAGAGAACGAATTCCGGTAGAGGCTGTTGTTGCCTTGCGCGGCCCCTGCAAGCGGATGCGGCACCTGTTCATTGGATCGGAGATAGGGCGAGGATGCGCCGGGGTCTATACCCCAGGTGCCGACAAAGTCCAAGCCTGCGAAGCTGGCCTGCTGCGCCATCTGGCTGCTGTTCAGCCCGGTGCAGCCCGAAACCGCCGCGCCCGATGTGCAATTCAATTGGCCCGAGGCCAGGATGTCCCAGTAGGACCTGTTTATGGTGCCTGGAGCCATTCCGCCTATCAACCCACCGACTACACTGCTGCCCGTTACGCCGCCAACGCTGTATGAATCGTTGATTACGCCATAACTTTGATGGCCGACCAAGCCACCGACCATGCTAACCCCGCGCACCCGACCGGTAGCATAGGTGTTTTCAATGACAACGCTGCCCCCGTCGTTGAAGCCAATCAACCCACCAACCTTGTTGATGCCGGTTGCGCTGCTGGTGCTATAGGAATTGCTGACTGTGAAATCGTTCTTACCTATCAACCCTCCGACGTTGTTTTCACCGCTTACGACAGATGAGCTCCACGAGCTGCTGACATTACCTGCATTGGCGTTAACGCCCACCAGACCTCCTACAGAATCCCTGCCATGCACGTTGCCTGTGGCATAAGAATTGGCTACAGTGCTGCCGCTGTTAAGCCCCACAAGCCCACCGGCCCGATCAAAGGCAGCGTCCACCGTGCCCGTGGCATATGAATTAGTGATTGTGTTATTGTGGTTATCCCCGACCAGTCCCCCAACATTCCCGCCGCCGCTCACGCTGCCTGTCGCGTAGGAGCCGGTGATGGAACTTCCGGTGGTGTAGCCAACCAATCCGCCAATGTGGTTGTGGCCCGAACCATAACTCTCGAAGGTACGGCCAACCACATTGCCCGTGCTGTATGAGTTATCAATGCTGCCACCGAAGGCCGCGCCGACCAGCCCGCCAACATATTTGTGCCCGGTCACACTGCTTGAACTGCTGGAATTACTGATGCTTCCCAGGTTATTCCAGCCGACCAAGCCTCCAACGACGGCATTGTCAAAGCCCCCCCCGCCGGTCACGTTGCCGCTGCTGCTGGATTCGGCAATAGAACCGGTATTGATACCAACCAAGCCACCGATATCGTCACGCCACCCACTATTGCTCATGACATCGGCATTGCTATGGGAATTCGTAATGGCTCCGGCATTATTCCCGACAAGCCCGCCCACACCCCGCCGGCCCCTGATGCTGCCGTTTTCGATAGCAACATTCCTGATAGCGGCGACCCCACTGGCATCGCCAAACACTCCAATATTATCGTGGGTGGGCCTATTAATCGTGACCTCTCTGATGACATGCCCAAGCCCATCAAAGATGCCGGTGAAGTTCGTGATGCTGTCACCAACCGGCGCAAAACCCGCGCCGCCGTTCCACGCGGAAGTCGCGGAAGCGTCTATATCCGACCCCAGGGCATAACGGGTTGACAGATTGCCGCTCATCCCCTGCAAATCGAGGCCGGTAGTGCTGCCCGCCGCGCCGAGGCCATTGATGACGGTGTAGGGTTGCCCGCCGATGGTGAGGATGCCGGGGCCGGACTGCCAGATATGGATTTTCGCGCCAGCGCCCAGGGTGTAGGTGTTGAGGCTCAAGTGCCCGTAGGAGGTGAGCGCCTCGCCGGCGCCCAGAGCGAGGCCGCCGCCGAAGCTGCCGCCGCCGTCCCAGAGCGTCAGCCTGGAGCCGCCGGAAAGCACCAGGCTGGCATCGCATTGCAGCGAGTTGACCGAGTGCGCGCCGGAAGCGAGAGTCACCGTGCCGGCAGACGCGGCGATGACCACGTCATCGGTTGACACCGGCAGCGCGTCGGCGCTCCAGTTGGCCGGCGTCAGCCACAAGCCGTCGCTCCCGCCGCCATCCCAGAAAATTCCCAAGGCGGCGAATGCTGCGGTGACGTCGCCGGCGTTGTAGGCGAGGGTCGGATTGAGCGCCCCGGTCTGGCTGGCGAACGTGCCGCCGATGGATGATGCAGTCAGGAACGGAAAGCTGCCGCTGGTCGCCACACCGGTGAAATTCACTGTTCCGCCCAACGTCGCCGAGCCCGACACGGTCAGCACGTCATATTGCCCGGCGGCTGTGCCGTCAAGTTCAATGTTCAGCGTCCCGCCCGCGCCTTGCGTGTAGTTGCCGGAGATGGTCAGCGTGCTGGCCGAATTCCCCGGTGCGACGGAGCCGTTGTTGGTGACGTTGGCGGTGACCGCGCCGTTGCCGGTGAGTAGGCCGCTCGGCGTGACGGTGATCCCCGTTGCCGTGATGCTGCCCGCGCCTGCGCGTAGCGTTCCGGCCACGCTCATGGTCGAGGTCGAGCCGATCGAGCCGCCGCTTGCAATCAGCGTCGCGCCGGTGTTGATGGTCGAGGGGCCGGTCAGATTCAAGGAACCGGACCGCACGTCGAGGCTGCCGCCCGCAAGAGTAAGTCCGCCCAGGCCCAGCGCCGGGCCGTTTAGCACGCGCGCGCCAGCGCCGGTGACGTTGAACGCCGCGCCGCCCGCCATCGCGAGGCTGCCGGTGCCGCTGAACGAGCCGCCGAGCCAGTTGAAGGCGCCGCCGGTTTTGGTCAGCGAACTCCCCGCCGCGAGGTTGAGCGTGCCGGAAGTCATGTCGAGCGTGCTGCCGCCGACATCGCTGGCGCCGCCGCTCACGTTCAGCGTGCCCTGGTTGTCGAGGCTGCCGCTGATCGTGCTGCCGGAAAGAGCCAGTGTCCCGAGGTTATGCAGAACTCCGGCGCCGCCCAAGGTAACTCCGGCAAGCGGCACCGTTGTCCCGGCGGCGATGGTGGCGCCCGCGCCCGTGCCGTTGATGCCGACACCGGAACTGAGATTGAACGTGCCCGCGCCGCTCAATGTGGCGCCGTCGCCCAGATTCATCGGCCCGGCAAAGTTCAGGGTGGCTCCAGATGCCACGCTGAAGGTGCCCGTTTGCGTGCCCGCGACGCCGAAGTCCAGCGTTCCGGTCACGACATCCACGGTGCCGGAGTTGGTGAAGGCGATGGCGTTGTCGCCGATCTGCGTGGTGCCGGTGCCGCCGTTTTTGCGCAAGGTGCCGCTATTGTTGAAGCTCATGCCCGTCAAAGACCGGTTCATCACCGCATCGCTCTGCATTACCAGCACGCCCGCGTTGTTAAACGCGGCGGGGCCCGTCAGGGTGATGCTGCCCAAGCCTCCCCAGATGCCGGTGGGGCTGTTGCTGGTCAGGGTGCGGGTATCGAGCCACTTGTTGGCCGCGCCGGTAACGGTAAAGGTTGCGGTATTCGCGACTGTCGTTGAACCTGCTCCCGATTGGATGCCGCCCGACCAGATAAAGCTGTTGCTGACAGCCACGGCCCCGCTGCCCGCCAGGGTGCCGCCCTGCATGTCGAGCGAGGCGAGCGAGGTCGCGCCGCCGAAGGTGGCCGTGCCGCCGGAGAGTGTGAAGGTCGTCCCGGCGCCGAACGTCGTTGCGCCGGAGACGGAAATGCCGCCGCCCGCGCTGTTCAGGATGAGGTTTTCAAGGCTGGTGAGGCTACCCAGAGAGGTGGTCGCGGCATCGGTATAGTTGATGGAGATCGAGTCCGGCGCGTCAATGTACACGCTGTTTCCGGTTGTGGGAACGTGGAAGCCGAACCAGTTGGCTGGCGTGCTCCAGTCGCCGCTGGCGCGACCGGTCCAGCAGGCGCCGTAGGGGCAACTCGGCAATGCCCTGAGTGTCGGATAGGCACCGTCGCTCATCAACCAGACTGCGGGATCCCAGGCCGCGCCGGTGAACGTGGCCGCCGTCTTCATCTGTGCGGTGGTGAGGCCCGTGCCGTAGGCGCTGGTCGCCTGCCCGCTGGTCTGCGTGTCCCAGAAGCTGTTGCTGATGACACTCAGGTAACCCGGTTGCTGACCGCCAACCAGGCCGCCGACGTTGCTTGATCCGGTCACCAGGCCGGTGGCGTAGGTGTTCCAGACCGAGGCCCACATGATGCTGCCCACCAACCCACCGACGTTGCTCGTGCCCGTGACGTTTCCGGTGGCATAGCCGTCGCCGATCCATATCCGGCCCGCGTAGCCTATCAGTCCGCCGCTCCTGTTGCCGCCAGTCACGTTGCCGCTGGCGTAGCTCCTGAGAATGGTTACGTCGGAGGCGCTTCCCGCAAGCCCGCCCGTGGAGTCGGGGCCGCTCACATTGCCGGTTGCATAGCTGTCGGTAATCAGGCCGGTCGCGGATCCCACAAGCCCGCCGTAACCGTAATAATTGCCCGTCACGTTGCCCGTGGCGAAGCTCCTGCTGATGGTGCCGTTATGCTGGCCCACCAGGCCGCCGGCCACGATG
Source organism: Gallionellaceae bacterium (assembly GCA_008080515.1). Taxonomy (GTDB): domain Bacteria; phylum Pseudomonadota; class Gammaproteobacteria; order Burkholderiales; family Gallionellaceae; genus VIKH01. The sequence continues at coordinate 13,087 of VIKH01000021.1, forward strand.
CCGTTGCTCCACCAGTTCCACGGGATCGTCACGCTGCCGGTGTTAAACGTGTTGTAGATGGTGCTGTGCCAGCCGTGGCCCACCAGGCCGCCGACATAGCTATGGCCGATCACGCTGCCGCCCATCAGACCGACGTTGGCTATCGTTGCCGGACCGACGTAGTTACCGAATCCGTCTTGACTCCGAACATCGCCGAACATCCCCACATTGTCTTGGGCCGGGCGGTTGATGGTCAGGTTGCCGATGGTGTGGCCCAGTCCGTTGAACTGGCCGGTGAATGACCCGACCGGATTGAAGCCCGCTCCGGCATTCCAGCCACTGGTGGCGGTAGCGTCTATGTCGCTACCCAGCGCGTAGTTCCCGGCCAGCCCGCCGTTCATGCCCTGCAAATCCGTGGCTGTAGTGCTGCCCGCCGCACCCAGGCTGTTGATGACGGTAAAGCCGTTGCCGTTGATGGTGAGGAAGCCGGTGCCGGAGAGACCGGGAAAATCAATCCGGCCGAGGAAGCCGCTGCCGTTCATGCCGACCTTGACCGCACCGCCGGGGGTGTTCATCGCTAGCGCCGAGGTGCCGGAGGCGGTCATCACGGCGTTGATGTTGATGTCGCGCACGGCGGTGAGGGTGAGGGTATTGGCGCCCCAGGAGACGGCATCGTTCACATGGATGTCGCCGTTGCCGGTGGTGCCCGTTCCGCAGGTTGCGCCAGTGCAGGAGGCCGTGGTGGCGGTGGTCTGGATGGTCACACTATTGTCGACAAGCGCCGCTCCCAACGCCGCGCCAGTGATGTCGCCGCCGCTGGCGGCAATGGTGAAGTCGTTGGGGTCGAGCAGCCACTGGCCGCCGCCGGTATCCACGCGGATGCCGTTGACATCCAGCGTGTGCGCCGAGGTCTCGACGAAGCCGCCTTTGCCGTCGGCGCCCCTGGCACTGATCGTGCCGTGGGCGCGCGCCGTGTCGTCCGACCAGACGAGCACGCTGGCGCCTTCGCCGCTCGCCGCGACGTTCGAACCCGCCTCCAGCACCGCCTCGCCTGTCGCCGACAGCGTGACGCGATTGGCGTGTATCTCGCCAGAATGGCGCAGCGTGCCAGCGAACATGGCGGCGGCGTTCTTCGCCTCGATGGTACCGAGGTTGAGCGCGCTGTCGGCGGGCGCTTGCAGCGCGAACTGCACGCCCTGCGCGTCGGGGCCGGAAATGGTGACGGACTGGCCTGCCGCGAGCAGCACGCTGCCCGCGTCGCTGCGGATGAGTCCCGCATTTTCGATTTGCGGGCCGACGAGGAAAATGTCGCCGCTCGCACGGATCGCACCTTCGTTGCGCAACACACCCAGGCCGCCACCCTCGAAGCGCAGCCGCCCCTCAAGGAAATCGCGGTCGGAGATGTCGAGCGTGGAGGCGATGAAACCGGCGGTATCTATCGTCGCTCCCTTGCCGAACACGATGCCGTGCGGGTTGACCAGGAACACGCGGCCATTGGATTGCAGCGAGCCGAGCAGGCTGGAAGGGTCTGCCCCGGTGACGCGGTTCAATACCGCGCTCGACGCGGATTGCTGGGCGAAGCGGGTGGCTTCGTTCGCACCTATCGAGAAGCTTTGCCAGTTGATGATCGCGCCGGGGCTGTTGGTGACGGTGAGGGTGTTGCCGGAAGCGGCGAAACCAGCCTGGCCGCTGGCGACGGATGCGCCTGCCGGGTTGGCTTGCGCGTGCTGCACGATCGCGGGCTGGGCGGCAAAGGCCAGCAGCAGCGCGGCGCACAGGGGTTTGACGCGGTATTGCGGATGGCGGTTTGTTTTTCTGAGCACGGTTGACTTCTCCCTGTCGAACGGTGTCGGCCTTAACTTACTATCGTTGTTATTGTCAGAGTGCAGGAGCGAAAGGATTGTGCGCTCGCCCACAAGGAAAGTAAATTGTACTGAAGTACAGTATTGGGCACCTCTAAAAATTGCACTTCGACAAGCTCAGTGCGAACGGACTCTGTCGTAAATCAGCAAGTTACCCGTTCGTGCTGAGCCCGTCGAAGCATAAACGGGTAATTTTTAGAGGTGCCCTATTGGTCTCTTATGGGTCAACTCATTACTTATGCCGAGCACATTTCCGTAGCCCCGGAGGGGCGAAAGCACGGAGTGCGTTCCGCCCAACATTCTGGTTCCGGTTCGACCGGTTCAGGGTATCCCCTCCCTGCCAAGCTCCCGCAAATACCGTTACTTGCTTTTGTTCACGATCAATTCGTGGATCATCGGGGCGAGAATCACCTCCATCGCGAAGCTCATCTTGCCGCCCGGCACGACGAGGGTGTTGGCGCGCGACATGAAGGAATCGTGGATCATGGTCAACAGGTAAGGAAAATCTACGCCTCTCGGGCTACGGAAGCGGATCACCACGAAGCTCTCGTCCGCCGTGGGGATGTCGCGCGCGATAAACGGGTTGGAAGTGTCCACCGTGGCCACGCGCTGAAAGTTGATGTCGGTGCGCGAGAATTGCGGGGTGATGTGGTTGATGTAGTCCGGCATGCGGCGCAGGATGGTGTCTACCGTCGCCTCGGCGGAATAGCCGCGCTCCGCTTCGTCGCGGTGGATTTTCTGGATCCATTCGAGGTTGACGACCGGCACCACGCCGATGCTCAAATCCACATGTTTGGCCGCATCTATGGTGTCGGTCTTCACCATGCCGTGCAGGCCTTCGTAAAACAGCAGGTCGGAGCCGGGCTCGATGTCTTCCCACGGGGTGAACTGGCCGGGGCCCAGGCTGGTTCCCAGGCGGGCGTTCAGCTCCTTCGCCTCCGCCTCGCTGTGGATGTAGTAGCGCCGCCTGCAGGCACCGGTTTCGCCGTATTGCTTGAAGGTTTCCTCGATCTTGTCGAAATAGTTCGCCTCCGGGCCGAAATGGCTGAAGGAGTGGTTGCCCGCCTTGGCGGCTTCTGCCACGGCCGCGCGGAACTCCATGCGGTTCAGGCTGTGCAGGCTGTCCCCCTCGATCACGGCGACGCTCACCGGATTGCGGCGGAATTCGCGGCGGACAATATTTTCAAACGCGCGCTTGGCGGTCGTGGTGCCAGCTCCGGACGAGCCGGTTACAACGATTACCGGATGCTTTTTGGACATGGCTATGCTCTCTCTGGGTTACTGAAAAACCGCTTCGTTGTGCGGCATTCTAGCAGAACCTGCGACTGCCGGGCTAACGGCCAACGCTAACGGGCACGGTGGCGTTACTGCCACAGAAAACGAGCCGCTTACGGCGAGTTTCGAGGAACGGCCAAACGAGCCGCTTACGGCGAGTTTCGAGGAACGGCCAAACGAGCCGCTTATGGCGAGTTTCGAGGAACGGAAAAAGCAAGGTGGCAAGGTAGGATGCGTTGAGGTACGAAGCGCATCAATCGCGAACGATGCGCTTCCTTCGTCAGCACATCCTACGATCATTGTGACTACTGCCGGAAAAAAGGTGGAAATGACCAAGCTCAAATTTCTACAACCCCAACGTTTCCTGCCCTGATCCGGCATCGGCATCTTCCCCTTCCAGGGTGCGCGGCCTCCCCCTCGGCCTGGCTTCGCGGCGCTGGCCGGTCAATTTCTCGATCCGCGCGTAAAAACGCTCGTTGCCCAAAGGCTGGTTCTGGTTGAGCGCCAGCCGGATGTCATCCACCGCCGCCTTGTCCAGTTGCGAGCGGAACAAGGCGCGATATGCGCCCTGGCGAGCCTTGTCGTCCTCTCCGAGCGCCAGGTACAGGGGGTGCGGCGTCAGAATCGCGCCGGGCTTCCCCAGCCCGTTGGCGCGATAGCTGGTCCAGCGGTAGTGCGCCGGATCATCCACCATCGCCGCGCGCACCGGGTTCAGCTCGATGTAGCGCTGGCAGGCGAGCAAATAGGTTTCGGCCTGAATCAGGGATGACTTGTAGCGGCTGTCCCACAGCGTCCCGGTGCGGCGATAGGTCTGGTTGATGTACTGCACGTAGCGCCGCCCCAGCGCGATGATGAGGCGGGGCACGTTCTCCGCCCGCCTGGGCGTGAGCAGCAGGTGGACGTGGTTGGTCATCAGCGCGTAAGCGTGCAGGGCGCAACGCTCTTTTTTCAGCGCCTCGCCGAGCCAGTGCAGGTAAGCGTGATAGTCTTCTTCCGCGAAGAAGCAGGGTTCGCGGTTATGGCCGCGCTGCACGATGTGCAGCGGGACGTCGTTCAGATGGATGCGGGGGCGGCGGGGCATGGCGCATTGTAGCAAAATAAATCGAGCATGGCCCCTTTAGCCCTTCTTTAGCCTCTTTGAATTGCGCAACACCCCCCGTTTAGGGGGGTGACAGAACACCTACCGTTCGGTAGTATAGACGCATGTCAAAAGGCGGTTTTAGTGATGCCGATCCCCGGCGTCCGACAACCAAATATCGGTTGAGCATATTGTAAATGAGATGGAGCATCCCCATGGTTAACGTATATAAAATTCTGCCCACCCTTTGCGCTATGTTTCTGTTTGCAAACGGGGCTCAAGCCAATTTGATCACCAATGGCAGTTTCGAAGGCGGCACACACACTGGCGGCGTCTATTCGGGGGGCTACATCACCATGTACGCTCCAAGCACGGCAATCAGTGGCTGGACAGTCACGGCAGGAACTGCCGATTGGGTTAATGTGGGGGTGTGGCAAGCCTCTGATGGCAACTACAGTCTGGACATGGGCGGGCTTTCCGCCGCCACTATCGAGTCCGACCCTTTTTCCACGGTTGTTGGTCAGTTGTACGAGCTGTCGTTCGACATGGCCGGAAACTTTGCCAATCAGGTGCTTCATAACTCTCACTCAAAGGGGATGGGGGTTTCTGCGGGTAGCTCAAGTCAGAATTTCAGTTTTTCAACGCCATACCCCGATTCGTATGTGAGCAACCCCGCTGCGCTGATGTATCCCAATATGCATTGGCTGACACAAACGATGCAGTTCACAGCAACGGGTATTTCTACCAAGCTTATATTCACCGGCTTCGAAAATAACGCGTACGGCGCGGCGCTTGATAATGTATCCGTCGTCGCCGTTCCTTCAGTGCCTACCCCCGCTGTGCCGGAGCCAAGTTCGTTGGTGCTGCTGCTGGCTGGTCTTGGCTTGCTGGGCGTTACGGCAAGGCGCAGGGAGTAAAAGAGGGGCAAAAAGGGGCCAGGGTCGCATTGTTTTCCCATGCAAATCGCAACCTTTACTCCCACAGTGCAACCCGCGCGCTAATCCAGAATGCGCCACACTCCGCTGCGGCGGATTTCCTTGTACATCGCATCGGGAGCAAGGTCGGCCCCATTAGGCCATGCGACTGCTCCGCAATCGAGGTAGGCCGTCGCAAAGAAAGCCGGGTCGCGCAGTGCCTCGAAGACTCCCGCATCCGGCCCATTAACCAGAGCGGAAACATCAACGATGCCGCTTGATCCGTCATTGAACGTGACCGCCAACCGCCATTCCGGGAGCACGCTGAGCACACGCAAGCGCCATGGTGCTGCGAAGACTACTCCAGCGGCTTGATGGGTTTCGGTAATTGTTTCGCTCGGCATAAGTTCCAGTCCTCCATTAGTTCGGCCCTGTGTTCGTTGGCCCATTCCAGCACCATGGACAGCGCCCGGCGTGGGAGTTTCCCTTCAATAACTTCCAGTGTCTGGATGTCTATTTGCGCCTCATACTCGGCATAGAGTGCGTGAAAGTGTGGCGGGTTGTGCTCGCCACGGATGTACATGTGTATGAGGATTCCGAAGAACTGGCTGATGGTGGGCATAATTCAAATCCGTAGAACTTAAGGTGCCGCTTCTATAGCCTGCCCCGCACCCATTCCGGAACGGAGGCCAGCGCCGCCTTCAACCCGGCAGGGTTGGTTCCGCCCGCCTGCGCCATGTCCGGCCTGCCGCCGCCTTTGCCGCCTACCTGCTGCGCGACGAAATTGACCAGCTCGCCCGCTTTCACTTTGGCCGTGGCATCCTGGGTAACGCCCGCGATCAGGTTTACCTTGCCCTCGCTCACCGCTGACAGCACGATGGCCGCCGACTTGAGTTTGTCCTTCAGCTTGTCCAGCGTTTCGCGTAGCGTTTTGCTGTCCGCACCTTCCAGTTGCGCCGCCAGCACTTTCACGCCTTTAATATCCACTGCCTGATTTGCCAGCTCGTCGCCTTGCGCCGAAGCCAGTCTGGATTTCAGCGCAGCCAGTTCTTTTTCCAACGCTTTCGCATTGTCGAGTATCTGCGCCACGCGCGCGGCGGCTTCCTGCGGTTGCGACTTGAGCGCTGCCGCGATTTCCTGCAACTGCCGTTCCTGCCGCTGGATATGCGCCAGCGCGCCTTCGCCGGTCACCGCTTCGACGCGCCGCACCCCCGCCGCCACGCCGCTCTCGGCGATGATCTTGAACAGGCCGATGTCGCCGGTGCGCTGGACGTGGGTGCCGCCGCACAATTCTTTCGAGCTGCCGATTTCCAGCACGCGCACCTCATCGCCATACTTCTCGCCGAACAGCATCATCGCGCCGGTTTTCTGCGCCTCCGCGATGGGCATCACGCGCGCCTGGCAATCGAAGCGCGTCTTGTCCGGGTCAACCTGCGAGCCTTTTTGCTGCACGTGACCACCCAGAATTTCTCGTAATGCCTTGTGCATCAGGTGGGTGACGGAGTGGTTGCGCTCGGTGCGCGCGCGCGCCTGCACATCTACCCGCGCCGAGACGCTGTTGCCGACGGTCAGCCTGCCAGTCTTCACCACGCCGTGATGGCCGAACACGCTGGCCTGTATCTTCATCGTGTCTTCCACCGCGAAGATGCCGTGTACGCTGCGCAATTCGCCGCGGTCGCCGACCTGCCCGCCGGACTCGGCGTAGAACGGGGTATCGTCCAGCACCACCACGCCCAGCTCGCCTTCTTTCAGCTCGTTGACCGGCGCGCCATCCTTGTACAGAGCCAGCACGTTGCCTTTGCTTTCCAGCATCTCGTAGCCATGGAACGCGGTAGCCGGGCCGGCGTATTCCGCGCCATTGCCGCGTCAAATGTCGCACTGTCCACGATCACGCCGCGCTCGCGGCAGATGTCGGCGGTGAGGTCAAGCGGAAAACCGTAAGTGTCGTGCAGTTTGAAAGCGGTTTCGCCACTTAATACAGCCGTTCGTGGTGAGCTTGTCGAACCATGAATGGCTTGCCCTTCGACATAACCAGCGACTTGCCCACTTGTGGGCTTAGTCGAATGGCTAGTAGTTCCATCAGGCTCAGGGCGAACGGATTGCAGTTCGGCTTCCAGTATCGCCATGCCATGCTCGATGGTGGTGAAAAATCGCTCTTCTTCCTGTTTGAGTATCTCCATCACCCGCGCTTGCGCCGCAGCCAGTTCGGGGAACGCCGCGCCCATCTCGCTGACCAAATCCGGCACCATCCGGTGGAAAAACGCGGCGCGCGCACCGAGCTTGTAGCCGTGGCGGATGGCACGGCGGATGATGCGGCGCAACACGTAGCCACGCCCCTCGTTGCCAGGAATCACGCCGTCGGCGAGCAGGAAGGAACAGGCGCGGATGTGGTCGGACAACACCTTGAGCGAATTATTGGTGAGATCGCTGGTATTGGTCTCGCGCGCTGCCGCGCAGATCAGATTCTGGAACAGATCTATCTCATAGTTGGAATGCACGTGCTGCAATACCGCCGAGATGCGCTCCAGCCCCATGCCGGTGTCCACCGAGGGTTTGGGCAGCGGGTGCATCACGCCGTGCTCGTCGCGGTTGAACTGCATGAACACGTTGTTCCAGATTTCGATGTAGCGGTCGCCGTGCTCTTCCGGTGAACCGGGCGGGCCGCCCCAGATATCCGCGCCGTGGTCGTAAAAGATTTCGGTGCACGGGCCGCACGGGCCGGTATCGCCCATCATCCAGAAGTTGTCCGAAGCGTAGCGCGCGCCCTTGTTGTCGCCGATGCGGATCACCCGTTCGGCGGGCACGCCGATTTCCTTCACCCAGATGTCATGAGCCTCGTCGTCCTCGGCGTACACCGTCACCCACAATTTCTCGCTGGGCAGCTTGTAGACTTCAGTCAGCAGTTCCCAGGCAAATCGGATCGCGTCGCGCTTGAAGTAATCGCCGAAGCTGAAGAAGGTGTGATGCCGCGCGGTATAGCCGACGTTTTCCAGGTCATTGTGCTTGCCGCCGGCGCGCACGCATTTCTGCGACGATGCGGCGCGGGTGTAGGGGCGCTTGTCGAAGCCGAGGAACACGTCCTTGAACTGGTTCATCCCCGCGTTGGTGAACAGCAGCGTCGGATCGTCGTGCGGCACCAGCGAGCTGGAGGCAACTACGGTATGGCCTTTGGAGGCAAAAAAGTCCAGAAATTTCTGGCGGATTTCGCTGCTGTTCATTTCATCATCCCAAAAACAATGCACGTTGCGTCATGCACTAAAAATATTATGAAGGCAGTGAGCCACGGATAGACACGGATTAACACCGACAAAACCAAATGGCTGTAAGTAACTTGCTCACAACCTCAAGTTAATTTGCCACTCTTGAAGCGATCCCCGGGTTATCCGTGAACATCCGTGTTAATCCGTGGCTGGTATGCATTCTGTGGTAAATCATACCATTCCGACGCCTTACCGCGCTTCCTCCCTTTGCCGCAGCGCCCGCCACAGCCACCAGCCGAACACCGCCAGCGCCATACCGGACAGCCACAGCGGCAGCAGGACGGGCTGGTTCCATTCCCGGCGCAGTTCGTCGCGCTGCGCGGTTTCGATGCGCAGGTACTTGAGGTTGTTGTTCGCCATTTTGTTGGGCTTGCTGTTGTGCAGCCAGCCGTGGCGCAGCACGTAATCCTTGGGATGGTGGCCCCACAGCCAGGGCGAATCGCGGCGCAGGATTTCCAGCATCTGGTCTATGATTTTCTGCCGCGCCTCGCTATTCGGCATGTTCTTCATCTGCTCGAACAGGCGGTCATATTCCGGGTTGCTGTAATTGGCCGCGTTCTCGCCACCCTTACCCACCTTGGCTTGCGGGCCGTGCAGCAGGAACAGGAAATTTTCCGGATCGGGGTAGTCGGCGTTCCAGCCGAAGTAGAACAACTGCGTATCGCCTCGGCGCACCTTGTCCTGGAAGCGGTTGTAGTCGGTGCTTCGCACCACCAGTTGCAGGTTGAGTTTGTCGAACTGCTTGCGCAGCCAATCCAGGCGCGACTTGTTGCCGACACCCGTGGCGGTGGTGTCGAGGTAGATCACCAGCGGCTGTTTGGTTTTTTCATCCAGCCCATCGGGGTAGCCCGCTTCGGCCAGCAGTTTTTTCGCTTCCTCAATCGGCTTGCGTTTGGGCATTCCGTTCGCCCAGTCATAGACGTAGCGATTGATGCCTGCCTCGCCTTCGCGGTAGCCGAAGATGCCGGGGGGAATCGGCGATTGCGCCGCAATGCCGCGCCCGTTGGCGAAGATGGAAATGAATTCCTCGAAATCTATCGCGATGGCAATGGCACGGCGCAGTTTGCTCGCACGCGCGCTGCTCCCGCCCACCACCGGATCCAGCCAATTAAAGCCCATGTACATGGTGGAAGTGGCGACTGAAGTGGAGAGCGTGATGCCCTGCTCCTTCATGTCGTCGGTGACATTGGTCTCTCCGGCGACGCTTACCTGCACCGCCTGATCGAAGCTGTCCGAGCTGATGCCTGAAGCATCGTAATAGCCTTGCAGGAACTTGTTCCAGTAGGGGATGGTTTCCTTCTCCAGGCTGAATACCACCTGGTCAATCAGCGGCAACGGCTTGCCCGCATCCGCCAGTATCCCGGCCTCCTGATCGCCCGGCTCGCCTTCGGCGGGGTAGCTCTCGCCGGAATAATTCGGGTTGCGGCTCAGCACCATGCGCTGGTTGGGGTTGTTCTCCGACAGGTAATACGGCCCGCTGCCCACCGGCCACCAGTCCAGCGTGATGTTGCGGCGCGAAGAACGGCATCGCCAGCCAGTAGGCAAACTGCGGGTATTTGCCGTACACCTTGATGCGGTAGGTGTGCTCATCCACCGCCCGCGCGCCTTCCAGCGGATAATCGTTCAAATCGAGAAAGGCATCGGGTTGCGCCTTTTGCGCCTGCCCCAGGGTGCCCGCATAGTCCTTGAGTCCGACGACATATTCCGCCATCAGCCCGGCAATCGGCGAATGGATGGACGGGTGCGCCAGCCGCTTGATCTGGTACACATAGTCTGCCGCCCTGACTTCGCGCGTGCCTGTGTGCGGAAAGCCGCTCAACGCATGGATGTCGCGCAGATCGCCCGGCTTGAGCGCGAGGTATTCCGGCCGGCCCTGCGCGTCGCGCGCAAACGCCGGGTGCGGCTGGTAGCGCTGGCCTGGGCGCAACTTGATTTCATACTCGCTGAACGCGACCTTTTCTGCGGGCGCATCATCCGGCAGCGGGCGGTTGTCCTTGTCCAGATAGCGCACGGCTGGCAGCGTGGAGGCCGCCTGCGGCACCAGGCTGTAGGGGCGTTTCAGGTAATGGTATTGCAGCGGCGGCAGGTAGATTTGAGCGAGGAAAATGTACTCGTTTTCGCTGTAGGCTTGAGCCGGATCGAGGTGCTTGGGGCGCTCGGTGAACGCCGTGTAGAAAATGGGCTTGCCCTTGTCCGCCGCCGGGTAGGGGTTGTTCCACAGCCAGCCATCGCAGGCGGCGAGCAATAACGGAATCAGCAGGCAGGGCAACCATCTCATAAGGCAAGAGTTTAGCCGAAACCACCTGTGTCGCGGTAAAATCAGCGGACGAGAAATAACCGGAATAACCCCATGAACCAGGCTTGGCAGGACTTTCTTTTGCAACAGCGCGCCACGATAGAAAACGGCGTAGCGCAACATTTTGGCGACCCCGCCGCAGAACTGAATGCTGCGAGCGACGGCACGGTGCTGTGCGACCTCAGCCAGTTCGGCGTGCTCAAGGTCGCAGGCGAGGATGCGCAAAATTTCCTGCAGAACCTGTTGAGCAGCGACGTGCAGGCGGTCAGCGCGACGCAGGCGCAGCCGAGCAGCCTCAACACCCCCAAGGGGCGTATATTGGCGACCTTCCTGATCTGGCAAACGGGGAACGATCGCTTCCTGCATCTGCCGCGCGTGCTCTGCCCGGCTATCCAGAAGAAGCTTTCCCTGTATGTGCTGCGCGCCAAGGTGAAAATTTCCGACGCCAGCGATGAAACGGTTTGCCTCGGCTTATCCGGGCCGGACGCTGCCATGCTGGTGCAGCAATGCTTCGGCTCGGCACCGCATGAAACATTGCAGGCCGAGCAGCACGAAACCGCCGGTGTCATTTACTGCGGCGCGCAGCGTTTCCAGATCAACACCACCCCGCAACATGCGCCGGATCTGTGGACAAGCCTGAGCAAGACCGCGCGTCTAGCCGGGTCGGTTTGCTGGGACTGGCTCAACATCCGCGCCGGCATTCCGGTCATCCAGCCCGCCACGCAGGAACAGTTCGTGCCGCAGATGGCGAACCTCGAACTGATCGGCGGCGTCAGCTTCAAGAAAGGCTGCTACCCCGGCCAGGAAATCGTCGCGCGCATGCAATATCTCGGCAAGAACAAGCGCCGCATGTATCTGGCGCATGTGGGCGGCGGCACCGCTCCGCAACCGGGGGACGAGCTATTCAGCGAGGACATGGAAGAGCAGGCGAGCGGCATGGTGGTCAACGCCACCCCGGCACCGTCAGGCGGCTACGATTTGCTGGCGGTGGTGCAGATCAGCAGCCGCGAAAGCCATGCGCTGCACTTGAAAGACCGGAGCAGCGCGGCAATTCAATTCCTGCCGCTGCCTTACCCGGTATAGCGCGAACCTGCCGCTATCGTCATGCTTGGGTAATAAAAACCCAAGCCTTGAAATACTTGAAGCCAGTTTGGGTTGCGAGCAACAGCAGAAACTAGATGGGCGGGCTGCCCGATATTTTTTTGCTCAACCCCGGCAGGCACAAGATATAGCCGGACAGGCTGTACGCCAGGAACAGCACGAACAGGACGGCGGGCGGATCAACCGACACGAAGATGAAAAACAGCGCCAGCAGGAAAATCACGATGAAAGGCACGCTCTTGCGCATGTTGAGATCCTTGAAGCTGTAATACTTCAGGTTGCTCACCATGGTCACCCCGGCAAACACCGTCAGGGCGCATGCATACCAGCGGACTTCGTGCCCGGTGAAGCGGTTGTCCAGCATCACCCAGACAAAACTTGCCACCAGCGCGGCGGCGGCGGGGCTGGGCAGCCCCTGGAAATAGCGCTTGTCCACGACCTCGATGTTGGTGTTGAAGCGCGCCAGACGTAGCGCGGTGCCCGCGCAATAGATGAAGGCGGCAAACCACCCCCACTTGCCCAGCCCTTTCAGCGCCCATTCGTAAGTGACCAGAGCGGGGGCCACGCCGAACGAAACCATGTCGGAAAGGCTGTCGTATTCTGCCCCGAACTCGCTTTGCGTGTGCGTCAGGCGGGCCACGCGACCGTCCAGCCCGTCAAACACCATGGCGATAAAAATTGCCACTGCGGCAAACTCGAACCGGTCGTTCATCGCCTGTACGATGGCGTAGAAACCAGCGAACAACGCCGCCGTGGTGAACAGGTTGGGCAGCAGATAAATGCCGCGCCTGCGCAGATCCAGTGGTTTACGGTCGTTCAGCTCAGGCATGTCGGATAATCAGCCCTCTGTAAAAAATTCGCTGCGAGCGCAGTAAGGCTTTTCGCGGACTTTTAGTTACTGTCCAGCAGCGCCAGAATCGTGCTGGTAGCGGATACTTTATCACCGATGCTCACTTTGACGGTAGCGGTGAGCGGCAGGTAGACATCCACGCGCGAGCCGAAGCGGATGAAACCGTAACGCTGGCCGCGCGCCAGGGTATCGCCCACTTTCACATAGCACAGGATGCGGCGCGCGATGAGACCGGCCACTTGCACGAAGGTTACGGTCTGCCCGTCACGGGTCTTCAGCACCACGGCGTTGCGCTCATTCTCGGTGGAAGCCTTATCCAGGTCGGCATTCACGAATTTGCCGGGGAAGTACTGGATCTTCTCGATTTTGCCATCTTGAGGGCTGCGGTTCGAATGGACGTTGAACACGTTCATGAACACGCTCACAAGAATCGCTTCACGCTCGCCGTAGGGGTCATCTGTGCGCTCGACCTTGATGACGCGGCCATCGCACGGCGACAGCACCGCGCCTTTGTCCTGCGGGATCTCGCGCGCCGGATCGCGGAAAAATTGCAGCACGAACAGGGCGATGATCCACAGCGGAATGGACCATGAGACGCACCAGAACGAGACCGCCAGTGCCAGCGCCACGGCAATGGCCAGAAACGGCCAGCCTTCGCGGGCGATGATGGGATGGGGATACGAATTCATATTCGGAAAGGGTGAAGAGAGAAGGGAGAAGGGGAAAAGCGGAGCTGTCCTGCCCTTCCCTCTTCCCCCTTCTCCCTTCCCGCTATTAGTTTTTCGACTGATCCACCAGCTTGTTCTTGCTGATCCAGGGCATCATGGCGCGCAACTGACCACCCACCACTTCGATCGGGTGCTCCGCGTTCAAACGGCGACGTGCGGTCATTTCCGGGTAGTTGGTGCGGCCTTCCAGGATGAACTGCTTGGCGTAAGAACCGTTCTGAATGTTCTTCAGGCACTCCTTCATCGCGGCGCGCGCCTGGTCGGCGATCACGCGATGGCCGGTAACATATTCGCCATATTCCGCGTTGTTGGAAATGGAGTAGTTCATGTTGGCGATGCCGCCTTCGTACATCAGATCCACGATCAGCTTCAGTTCGTGCAGGCACTCGAAGTAAGCCATCTCGGGGGCATAACCCGCTTCCACCAGCGTCTCGAAACCGGCCTTGACCAGTTCCACCGCGCCGCCGCACAGCACCGCCTGTTCACCGAACAGATCGGTTTCGGTTTCTTCGCGGAAATTGGTTTCGATCACGCCACCCTTGGTGCCGCCGTTGGCAGCGGCGTAGGACAGCGCGATGTCTTTCGCTTTGCCGGACTTGTCCTGGTACACGGCGATCAGGGTCGGCACGCCGCCGCCCTTGAGGTATTCGGAGCGCACGGTGTGGCCGGGGCCTTTCGGCGCAATCATGATCACGTCCACGTCGGCGCGCGGTACCACCTGGTTGTAATGCACGTTAAAGCCGTGCGCAAAAGCCAGTGCCGCACCCGCCTTGATGTGCGGAGCAACTTCTTTGTTGTACACATCAGGGATGTTTTCGTCAGGCAACAGCATCATCACCACGTCGGCATTTCTCACCGCATCAGCCACTTCGGCGACCTTCAGCCCCGCGCCTTCAGCCTTTTTCCATGACGCGCCGTTTTTGCGCAGGCCAACGGTCACGCTGACGCCGGATTCTTTCAGGTTTTGAGCGTGGGCATGTCCTTGCGAGCCGTAGCCGATGATGGTCACTTGCTTGCCCTTGATCAGGGACAGGTCTGCGTCTTGGTCGTAATAAACTTTCATGGTTACTCCTAAAAAATGCGTGAAAGGTGAAAAGTGAAATGTGAAAGGTGTACGCAGGGCTTTTCGCCCCTGCGTTTCACTTTTCACCTTTCACGGTTTTTTTTACAGTTTCAAAATCCTGCCGCCACGCCCGATGCCGGACGCGCCGGTGCGCACGGTTTCCAAGATCAGGCTGCGATCTATGGCTTGCAGGAAGCTGTCCAGCCTGGCGCAGGTATCGCTCAACTCGAAGGTGCAGGTCGAATCGGATTTATCTATCACGCGCCCTCCGAAACCGTCCGCCACGCGCTTCACCTTTTCGCATGTTTCGCCCTCGGCGCGCACCTTGACCAGCATCAGTTCGCGCTCGAGATGCTCGCCCTCGCTCAAGTCTATCAGGGCCGCGACGTCCACCAGCTTGTTCAGCTGCTTGTTGATCTGCTCGATCACGGCATCCGAACCGCTGGTGACGATGGTCATGCGCGACAGCGTCGGGTCCTCGGTCGGCGCGACCGACAGCGACTCGATGTTGTAGCCGCGCGCCGAAAACAACCCCGCCACGCGCGACAGCGCGCCCGCCTCGTTTTCCATCAACAGGGAAATGATGTGCCGCATCACAGCTCCTCCGCCAGGATGATTTCCGACAAACCCTTGCCGCCGGGAACCATGGGGTAGACGTTTTCCGCCGGATCGGTTCTGAAATCCAGGAATACCAGGTCACGCTTGCGCGCGAACGCCTCTTTCAGCGCCGGCTCGACATCCGACGGTTTCTCGATGCGCATTCCGACATGCCCGTAGGCCTCGGTCAGCTTGACGAAATCCGGCAAGGCGTCCATGTAAGTCTCGGAATAGCGGTTGCCGTGGAAAAACTCCTGCCACTGCCGAACCATGCCCAGATAGCCGTTGTTGAGCGCGATAATCTTGATGGGCAGACGAAATTGCTTGCAGGTGGACAACTCCTGAATGTTCATCTGGATGCTGCCCTCGCCGGTCACGCAGGCGACAGTTGCGCCAGGGTGCGCAAGCTGTACGCCCATAGCGGCGGGCAGGCCGAAGCCCATGGTGCCCAGTCCGCCCGATGTGATCCAGCGGCGCGGATGATCGAACGGGTAATATTGCGCCGCCCACATCTGGTGCTGCCCGACATCGGTGGTGATGAACGCGTCTCCACCGGTAATCTCATACAACTTCTCGATCACGAACTGCGGCTTGATGATTTCCGTGGAGTTTCTGTAGCGCATATCGCCGCCGCCGGTTTGCCACTCCTTCAACTGCTGCCACCACGCCGAGATGGCGGGCTGGTCGGGCACCCGGCTGCCGCGCAGCGCTTCCAGCAGATCGCTCAACACCAGTTTCACATCGCCGACTATCGGCAAATCCACCTTGACGCGCTTGGCGATCGAGGAGGGATCAATGTCAATGTGGATAATCTTGCGCGGCACCTGCGCGAAATGTTCGACGTTGCCGATCACGCGGTCGTCGAAACGCGCGCCGACCGCCAGCAGCACGTCGCAATGCTGCATCGCCATATTCGCCACGTAGGTGCCGTGCATCCCCAGCATCCCGACAAAGTGGCGGTCGCTGGCCGACAAACCACCCAGGCCCATCAGCGTATTGGTGCATGGGAAACCGAGCAGGCGCGTCAGTTCGGTGAGCTGGCCGGCGGCGTCGGACAGGATCACGCCGCCGCCGGAGTAGATCATCGGTCGCTTGGCTTCCAGCAACATTTGCGCGGCCCGCCCGATCTGCCCGCTATCGCCCTTGCCCGCAGGCTGATAGGAGCGTATCGCCACGCTGGCAGGGTAATCGAAAACGGCTTTCTGGTTGGACACATCCTTGGGGATGTCCACCAGCACCGGGCCGGGGCGACCGCTCTTGGCGAGATAAAACGCTTTCTTGATGGTCTGGGCGATATTCTTCACGTCCTTGACCAGAAAATTGTGCTTCACGCACGGGCGGGTGATGCCCACCGCATCCACTTCCTGAAAGGCATCTTCGCCGATCGCACCGGTCGGCACCTGGCCGCTGATGATCACCAGCGGGGTGGAATCCATGTAAGCGGTGGCGATGCCGGTCACGGCGTTGGTCAGGCCCGGCCCGGATGTCACCAACGCGACGCCCACCCGGTCGGTGGAGCGCGCATAGCCGTCGGCGGCATGCACCGCAGCCTGCTCGTGGCGCACCAGAATGTGCTTGACCTGATCCTGGTTGAACAGCGCGTCGTAAATAAACAGGACAGCGCCACCGGGGTAGCCGAACACGTATTCGACCCCCTCCTCCTGCAAGCACTTGATGGCAATTTCCGCGCCGGTCAATTCCATGTTCAGACTACCTTGTGCAAATATTGGTGAAGAGCCGGGCAAGATAAAGGTTTGGGGCATTTTGGTCAACCCCGGAACGCGCCCTTGTCCGCCGCAAGACGCTCGACCAGCATCGCGTCGCCGTAGCTGAAAAAGCGATACTCCCGCTCCACCGCATGGCGGTAAGCGGCAAGCGTCTGTTCCATTCCGCCGAACGCGCATACCAGCATCAGCAATGTGGATTTTGGCAAATGGAAATTTGTCAGCAGCCTGTCCACCGCCTGAAATGTGTAACCCGGCGTGATAAAAATGCGCGTTTCGCCTTCCCCCGAGCGCAGTTCGCCATCACTGGCCGAGCTTTCCAGCGCCCGCAGACTGGTGGTGCCCACCGCGATGACGCGCCCGCCTTTTTCCCTTGCCTCGCGAATGATGTCCACCGTAACTTGCGGGATGGTGTAGCGCTCGCTGTGCATGACGTGTTCGCGGATGTTCTCCGCACGCACCGGCTGAAACGTGCCCGCGCCGACATGCAGCGTCACGTATGCCGCCCGCGCACCCCGTGCCTGCAAGGCGGCAACCATGGCCGCATCGAAATGCAGCCCCGCCGTGGGTGCGGCCACCGCGCCGGGCTGGCGCGCGAACACGGTCTGGTAGCGCTCGTCGTCCTCCACGCCGGGCGCATGGGTAATGTAGGGCGGCAGCGGCATCTGGCCGTACCGTTCCAGCAGCGCCGGAATATCCTCCCCGCTATCGAAGCGCAACCGGAAAAACCCCCCTTCCCGCCCCAGCACGGTGACCGGCAAGCAGCCCGCCAGCAACAACGAGCTGCCGGGCTTTGGCAGATGGCTGGCGCGCACTTGAGCCAGCGCGCAATGCTCGTCGAGCAGGCGCTCGATCAGCACCTCCACTTTGCCGCCGGTAGGTTTTGCCCCGAACAGCCGCGCTTTCAGCACCCGCGTGTCGTTGAATACCAGCACGTCGTGCTCGCGCACCAGAGAAGGCAGATCGCTGAATAAACGGTCGCCCAGTTCCGTTCCCAGCATAGTCAACAAGCGGCTGGCACCGCGCCGCTCGGGCGGATGCTGCGCGATCAGGCGCTCGGGCAGGGCAAAATCGAATTCGTCGGTACGCATCGTTAGCGTGTCTGGCCTGTGCCACGCACCATGCTCAACGCCACGGCCTCGGCCACCTCGATGCCATCTACGGCGGCAGACAGTATGCCGCCCGCATAGCCTGCGCCCTCCCCTGCCGGATACAGCCCCGCCGTATTCACGCTCTGGAAATCATCGCCGCGCTTGATGCGCACCGGCGACGAAGTGCGCGTCTCCACGCCGGTGAGTACGGCATCCAGCATGGCAAAGCCCTTGAGTTGCTTCTCAAACGCGGGCAGCGCCTCGCGGATGGCCGTGATGGCATAGTCCGGCAACGCGGTGGAAAGATCGGTCAACTGGATGCCTGGCGTATAGGACGGCGCCACCGCACCAAGTTTTGTCGAAGACCGCCCGGCGAGAAAATCGCCGACCAATTGCGTCGGCGCGTTGTAGTTGCCACCGCCCAGCTCGAAGGCGCGCGCCTCCCATTGCCGCTGGAAGGCGATGCCCGCCAGCGCATCGCCGGGATAATCCTCGGGGGTAATGCCCACCACGATGCCGCTGTTGGCGTTGTGCTCGTTGCGCGAATACTGGCTCATGCCATTGGTGACCACGCGCCCCTGCTCCGAAGTGGCCGCCACCACCGTGCCGCCGGGGCACATGCAGAAACTGTACACCGAGCGGCCATTCGTGCAGTGATGCACCAGCTTGTAATCGGCGGCGCCCAGCAGCGGGTTGCCCGCATTGCGCCCCAGCCGCGCGCGATCAACCAGCGACTGCGGGTGCTCGATGCGCAAGCCGATGGAGAACGGCTTGGCCTCCAGATACACACCCCGCCGGTGCAGCATCTCGAAGGTGTCGCGCGCGCTGTGGCCGACAGCCAGCACCACATGGCGGCTGGCGATGCGCTCGCCGCTGGCAAGCACCACGCCCGCCACCCTGCCGCTCTCGATCTCGATGTCCGCCACGCGGCTTTGGAAGCGGATCTCGCCGCCCAGCGCTTCGATGGTGTGGCGCATCTTCTCCACCATGCCCACCAGCCGGAAGGTGCCAATGTGCGGCTTGCTGACATAGAGGATTTCTTCCGGTGCGCCCGCCTTCACGAACTCGGCCAGCACCTTGCGTCCGTAAAATTTCGGATCCTTGATCTGGCTGTGCAGCTTGCCATCGGAAAACGTCCCTGCGCCGCCCTCGCCAAATTGCACGTTGGATTCCGGGTCGAGCTTGCCCTGTCGCCACAAACCCCAGGTATCTTTGGTGCGCTCGCGCACGGCCTTGCCGCGCTCCAGAATGATGGGGCAAAAACCCATCTGCGCCAGAATCAAACCGGCAAAAATGCCGCACGGCCCGGTGCCGATGACGACCGGGCGATCCGCCAGGTTTTGCGGCGCTTGCGTAACGAAATGGTAACGGGTGTCCGGCGCCACACCGACATGCCGGTTGCCATGCAGCCGTTTAAGCACACCCGCCTCGTCTCTCACCTCGACATCCAGCGTGTAGATGAACAGAATCGCCGAAGGCTTGCGCGCGTCGAAGCCGCGCCGAAAGAGGGTGTAGCCGATCAGCTCATCCGCAGCAATGCCCAGCCGCTTGAGAATCGCGGCCTTGAGATCATCTTCGGAATGGTCGAGCGGTAGCCCGATTTCGGTGAGTCGCAGCATGGGCGCTATTCTATCTTACGTCAGAGCCTATCATTTCGAGTCCCTCGACGTTGCCCGAGATCCGTCGAACCCTTCCAAACATTTCCATAGTGATCACTTTTTATCTCCTGCCTAATCTTACTGTGTCAAATTCGGCAAGCCCCTGCGATAATGGCCCCATTCCATACCGAAGGG
>VIKH01000022.1 GCA_008080515.1 Gallionellaceae bacterium
CTCGATCAGCAGGCACTCCGGCACCAGCATCGGGAAATAGGTGGTCGGTGCGTGGAATCCCTTGTCCAGCAGCCGTTTCGCGATATCCATCGCGGATACGCCGGTCGTATCCTTCAACTGTTTCGCCGACACGATGAATTCATGGCTGGCGCGGCGTTGCGGGAAAGCGATGGTGTAGCCGATTCTGCCCAGTTCCGCCATCAGGTAGTTGGCGTTCAGTGTGGCAAATTCCGCCACGCGGTGCATGCCTTCCGCACCCAGCATGCGTGCGTAGATGTAAGCCCGCAGCAATATCCCCGCGTTGCCCATCCATGCGGACAGGCGTCCGATGGATTGCGGCAGATCGTTTTCTGTCAGCCAGCGGTAGCGTACAGCCTGCTCTGTGGAGACCATTCCGACCAGCGGAATCGGCATGAACGGCAGCAGGCGCGGCGCAACGCCCACCGCCCCCGCGCCCGGCCCGCCGCCGCCGTGCGGCGTGGAAAAGGTTTTGTGCAAATTCATGTGGATCACGTCGAAGCCCATGTCGCCCGGCTTGACCTTGCCGAGGATCGCATTCAGGTTGGCGCCATCGTAATAAAGCAGGCCCCCGGCATCGTGCACGATTTGCTGGATGGACTGAATCTGCCTTTCAAATATGCCCAGCGTCGAAGGGTTGGTCAGCATCAGGCCGGCCGTCTGCGGGCCGACAGCGGCGCGTAGCGCGTCGAGATCCACATCGCCGTCGCTGCCGGTGGGGATTTCCTTTACCGTGTAGCCGCACATGACTGCCGTTGCCGGATTGGTGCCGTGCGCCGCATCCGGCACGATGATTTCGGTGCGCGCCGTGTCGCCGCGCGCATCGTGGTAGGCGCGGATCATCGCGATGCCCGCAAACTCGCCTTGTGCGCCGGCCATCGGGGTCAGGCTCACTCCGGCCATGCCGGTCACGTCTTTCAGGATTTCCTGCAACTCGTACAGGCAGGCGAGAAATCCCTGGCCGGTGCTATCCGGCGCCAAGGGGTGGCGCGCCAGAAAGTTCGGCAACATCGCGAGCGAGTGGCAGGCGCGCGGGTTGTACTTCATGGTGCAGGAGCCGAGCGGGTAGAAATTTGTATCTATGGAGAAGTTCTTTTGTGACAGGCGCGTGTAATGGCGCACCGTGTCCATTTCCGAAGCCTCCGGCAGCAGCGGCTTGTCGGTGCGCAGAAAAGAAGCAGGTATGTCGGCAGGTCTCGTGTCGTGGGGCGCTTGGGCCGAATTGCGGCGACCGGGGTGGGAGCGTTCAAAAATCAGCACGGTCAGTCACTTTCACTTTTTGCACGGTCGCATTCCGGCCTCCCGGAACGGGAGGGAGACCGGGGCGGGTGGGGCAGAGAATTATTTCAGCGCAGCGAGCGCCGCATCGTAGTTGGGTTCACTGGTGATTTCGCCCACCAGTTCGGCGTGCAGCACGCGGTCTTTTTCATCCAGCACCAGCACGGCGCGCGCCGCGACGCCGCGCAAGGCGGAGTCGGCGATTTCCACGCCGTAATTGCGCATGAATTCGCGCCCGCGCATCAGCGACAGCGTAACGACGTTGGTCAGCCCTTCGGCGACGCAGAAGCGGTTCATGGCAAAAGGCAAGTCGGCAGAAATTACCAGCACTACGGTGTTGTTGAGCTTGCTAGCAGCCTCGTTGAATTTGCGCGTGGAGGTGGCGCACACGGCGGTATCCAGGCTGGGGACGATGTTCAGCACCTTGCGCTTGCCGGCGAAGCTGCTCAACGCCACATCCTTCAGGTCCTTGTCCACCAGGCTGAAGGCCGGTGCGGTTTGGCCCGCCGCAGGGAAATCGCCTTGCAGTGTGACGGGGTTGCCTTTTAATTTGACGTTACTCATTTTTGGTTCTCCTGGTTGGTCAGAGAAAGTTTCAGGGCGTCAACGTAGCGCTGCAGGTCGGTTGTGGTTTTGGTTTCGGTCGCGCACACCAGAACCGCGTTGCCCAGTTGCGGGTAGTGTCCGGAAAGATCCAGTCCACCAAGCACGCCTTGCGCGAGCATTTTATCCAGTACGCGCGCCGGGGACTCGGGCAATTGTAGCACCGCTTCATGGAAATACGGGCCGGAAAAAATGCGTTTCACGCCGGGGAGATTTTCTGCCAGAGCGACCAGCGCGGCAGTGCTGGCGTGCGAAGCGGCAGCGGTGCGGCGCAGGCCGTCACTACCCAATAGCGCCATGTGTATCGTCGCGGCGGTCGCCATCAAGCCCTGGTTGGAGCAAATGTTGGAGGTGGCTTTGGCGCGGCGGATATGCTGCTCGCGCGCTTGGAGGGTCAGGGTGTAGCCCTGCTTGCCGTCCAGATCCACGGTGCGGCCAACGATGCGCCCGGGCATCTGCCGCACCAGCGCCTGCTTGCAGCACATGAAGCCGAAGTATGGCCCGCCGTTGGATAGCGGGATGCCGAGTGGCTGGCCTTCTCCCACGGCGATGTCGGCCCCATAGATTTTGGAGTCGCGCAGCGATACGTTCGCCCCCTCGCCCGCTTGCGGGATAACCAGCGACTTGGCTGCGGATGTTTGCAGCCTAGTCGAATGGCTAGTTGGTTCATCCAGAGGGTTGGGGTGAGGGCGCGTTCCCCATTGCCCCGGTGCTTTCAGCAGCGCGAGCGCCAGGGGGTTGACCAGCGCGATAGCCAGTGCGCCATGCGCATGCGCTTTGTCGGTCAGCGCATCCACATCTTCCAGGACGCCGAAAAAATTTGGCTGGGGAATGATCAGCGCGGCAACATCGCCCTTGCTCAAATGGCTGTCGAGCGATGCCGCCACGGTGTTGCCGGATTCGGTGCAAAAGGGGATTTCTTCCAGTTCGATGCCCTGCAGTTTGACGATGCTCTGCACCGCGCTGCGATAGCTCGGCGATACCGTCGCGGGGATCAGCACCTTGCGCGAGGTTTTGTGCGAGCGCACCGCCATCAGCACGGCCTCCGCTAGGCCAGATGCACCGTCGTAGAGGCTGGCGTTGGACACGTCCATGCCGGTGAGCGACGCCATCATGGTCTGGAATTCGTAGAGCACCTGCAAGGTGCCCTGGCTGGCCTCGGCCTGATATGGCGTGTAGGCGGTATAAAATTCGCCGCGCGAAACGATCTGCCACACCGCCGCCGGGATATGGTGCTCGTAGGCGCCCGCGCCGATGAAGTTGAGCGGAGCGGTATCCTGCGCGGCACGCTCGTTCATCAGCCGTGCGACCTGCATTTCGTTCATGCCGTCCGGCACCGCGGCCAGCTTGCCGGCTTTGAGGGCGGCGGGAATTTCGTCGAACAGGTTTTCCACGCCACGCGCGCCGATGCTGGCAAGCATGGCGCGAATGTCGGGTTCGGTATGGGGGATGAAAGGCATGGGTCAGTTGACAGTCGCCGGTCGTCAGTTAATGTGCTTCGCTATCAACTTGCGCCTGGTACGCAGCCGCATCCATCAGCCCGTTTATATCGGTAGCGTGGTCCGGCTTGAGCTTGAACATCCACGTTCCGTAAGGGTCGGTATTGATTTTTTCGGGCGTGCTTTCGAGGTCGCTGTTCGTTGCCGTCACCTCGCCGGCAACCGGCGCATATACGTCGGCGGCGGCCTTGACCGATTCCACGACCGCGCATTCTTCCTTGGCCTTGAGCTTGCGCCCGAGCGCCGGATTTTCGACGAACACCAGGTCGCCCAGCAATTCTTGAGCGTGGTGGGTGATGCCGACCGTGATCGTGCCATCGGCCTCGGTTCTGACCCATTCGTGTGAGGCGGTGTATTTCAGATTTGTCGGGGTGCTCATTCGTGTCTCCTGATAAAAATAGTGGGTGCGCGGCCTGCGGCAACGAGGTGCGGGCTTCGCGCGCGGCAATTAAAGCTACAGGCTGTCCGTTACCTGCTACGAGCCGATCAGCGCTTTGCCATTGCGCACAAACGGATAGTTCACCACTTTAGCCGCCAGCGTCTTGTCGCGCACCGCAACCGTTACCTCGTCGCCGACCTGTACGCCGTCCGGCACGCGAGCGAAGGCGATGGATTTTTCCAGCGTAGGTGAAAAAGTGCCGCTGGTGATTTCGCCTTCACCGTGCGCGGTATGTACTTTCTGGTGTCCACGCAGCACTCCGCCGCGATCCAGCAACACCAGCCCGACCTGCTTGTGCGTCGGCGGGTTGGCGAGCAGCGCGTCCTTGCCGATGAAATCGCGCGCGCTTTTCAAGTCTACCGTCCAGGCAAGACCGGCTTCCAGGGGGCTGGCAGATTCGTCCATGTCCTGGCCGTACAGGTTCATGCCCGCTTCCAGCCGCAGCGTGTCGCGCGCCCCGAGACCGCAAGGCTTCGCGCCGCTTGCGGCAAGCGCATTCCAGAAATAGGGGGCGGCCTGGCCGGGGAGCATCACCTCGAAGCCATCCTCGCCGGTGTAGCCGGTGCGCGCGATGAACATCGAGCCTACGACAACCCCGCTGAACGGGGCGAGGTTTTCGGTCAATTTCTGGCTGCCGGGCATGGCGGCCCACAGTTTTTCCCGCGCCTTGGGGCCTTGCACCGCGATGATCGCCATTTCGGGGTGGTCGGTGATGGCGAGCGGCGGTTTTTCCGCTTGCTCCGCACCGGGCTCGTCTTGAGGGGTTGCGGCGGCGCCCGTTTTTTCTTTGTTCTCTGCGCTGACCTCGTTCTCCGGAACCTCGCTTCCCGCGTAGCAACCGGGGTGCGCTTGCGCGTGTCTGGCAGACTGCTGTTTCATCCACGCGATGTCTTTGTCTGCCGTGCCCGCATTCACCACGATACGAAACCAGCTTTCTTCCATGTAATACACGATCAGATCATCTATCACTCCGCCGTCTTCCCGCAACATGCAGGAATATAACGCCTTGCCGGGCACGACCAGCTTGTCCACATTGTTTGCCAGCAAATGTCGGAGGAAATCGCGCACCCCTTTACCCCTGATGTCCACCACGCGCATGTGCGACACGTCGAACATGCCGCAATCGTGGCGCACCTGGTTGTGCTCGCCGATTTGCGAGCCGTAATTCACCGGCATGTCCCATCCGCCGAAATCAACCATCTTTGCGCCCAAATCCCGGTGGTTTTCGTTGAGCGAAGTTTGCTTGAGCGTCATGGGTTCCTTCTGAAAATGGATAAAAGTGCAAAAAACGTGACCGCCGCGTTGTGCTTGCTGTAGCCCGCTGGCAAGCCGCGCGCGCGGCAACAACGGCGGGCGATACTATACCCGAAGTTAGTGCGGCGCTGCACCAGCCGCCTCTTCCGGCCATGAAACAGGCCTGAAGGCTCTATTTGGGTTCCGGGCAATGGCAATTTAGGGCCAACAAAGGTGATCTTAAAGGGGGGGGTGCATCAGCCGCCAGCATGGCCGCCCGACTGCCAGCGCCAGGTATCGCGGCACATCTCCTCGATACCGAATTGAGCCTGCCAGCCGAGAAGCTGTTTGGCGAACGCGGGGTCGGCATAGCAGGCGGCAATATCGCCGGCGCGGCGACCGGTGATCCGGTACGGCACCTTGCGCCCGCTCGCCGCCTCGAATGCCTTGACCACGTCCAGCACGCTGTAGCCCCGCCCGGTGCCAAGATTGGCGGTCAGCACGCCTTCTTGTTGCTGTAACGCATTCAGCGCGGCAAGATGGCCGCGCGCCAGATCTACGACGTGAATATAGTCGCGAACCCCAGTGCCGTCGTGGGTGGGATAGTCGCCGCCGAAAACCGCCAGCTCGGGCAGTGCGCCGGCCGCCACTCTGGAAACGTAAGGCATCAGGTTGTTGGGGATGCCGTTGGGGTCTTCGCCGATCAGCCCGGAGGCGTGCGCGCCCACCGGATTGAAATAGCGCAACAGCGCGATGCGCCACGCGGCATCGGGGCGCGCAACATCGCGCAGTATTTCTTCGATCATCAGTTTCGAGCGCCCGTAGGGATTGGTCGCCGAAAGCGGGAAATCTTCGCGCACCGGCACTTTGTGGGGATCGCCGTACACCGTGGCGGAGGAGGAAAATACCAGCGACTTGACTCCTGCTTCCGCCATCGCCTCGAACAGCACCAGGCTGCCGTGAATGTTGTTGTCGTAGTAACGCAGAGGCTGCGCCACCGACTCGCCCACCGCCTTGAGCCCGGCGAAGTGGATCACCGCATCGAAACGGTGCCGGGCAAACAGCGCCCGCACCGCTTTGCGGTCGCGGATATCCGCTTCCACAAATTCCGGCCTGCGTCCGGCGATGCGGCCAATCCGGTCCAGCACCGATGCCTTGCTGTTGCAGAAGTTATCAACGATCAAAACATCACCGCCGTCGAGCATCACCTCGACGGCTGTATGCGAACCGATGTAGCCCGCCCCCCCTGTGATCAGAATCATCGCTTATCTTTCATTTGCCAAAATGTTCTTTGAAGCGCGCCAAAAATTTTTCCGCTTCGTTGGCCGGCAGCCGGTTGATGCCGGCGGCGGCGGCGCGACCGCCGCCCGTATCGAACTTCAGGCACAGCGTGTCGGCACCCTGCGGGTTGTCCAGCGGGGCACGCACGCTGACGGTGTATGCACCGTGGCGGTTTGGCGTCAACAGTGCGTGGGCGCGTGCCGGATTGGAGTTGGTCAGCCGGTTGGCGAGTATGCCGCTCACCCGCCTCGCCCAAGGCGCGTCCGGCAGCAGGTAGGCCGCGCAATGCGCATCCTCCAGCATGGGCCGCAGCGAGTCGGCCATGCCGAGATCATCGTGGAGCCCCGCTGCCAGGCGGGTGTAGGCTTCCGATTCTGCGATGAAGGCGAACGGGTCGGCGTAAGGCCGGATCTCGCCGTACAGGTCGGCGGGGTGAAAATGCAGGTCGGCCACGGTATCGCCGTAGCTGTTGTAATTCAGGTATTCGCCCAGGTGCTCCAGCTTCTCGGTTTGCGGCCCATCGAGGCCGACCGCTTCGGCCATGGCGCGGGCGCTGGCAAAAAAATTGTCGCCGAAGGCGGCGGCGATAGCCCACCGGCGATGCTGTCCGGCGAGGCAGTGGTCAACCAGCATGCTGCTGCATACCCCGGCGGAAGTATCAATGTGCGCGACCAGGTTGGGGTGTTGCGGTATTGTTCCGGCATGGTGGTGGTCGAAGTATTCGACGCTTGCTCCGGCCTCCAGCAGGCGCACGAGGTGGTCGCGGTTGCTGTCCAGCGAAATATCGAACACGCTGACCTGCTCGCCCGCGCCCGCCTTCACCCGCTCCAGCAGCTTGATGTCGCGCTTGGTGCCGGTGACCAGCTCTGCGGCGGCGGGCAGCGCGAGCCGCAACTGGTGCAGCGCGCACAGCCCGTCTGCATCGCCGTTGAAAACATCAACTTGGCGCATCGCTCATTCTCCGCGAAAGCGCGGCCTGGCCGCGCGCAGTATCTCGGACACGCTTTCTTCCACGCCGATGCGACCGGTGTCTATCACCAGCGCCGGGGTTTCCGGGGCTTCGTAGGGTGCCGACACGCCGGTGAAATCGCTGATTTCGCCCGCCCGCGCTTTTTTGTACAGCCCCTTGGGGTCGCGCCGCTCGCAGATTTCCATGCCCGCAGCCAGATGCGTTTCGATAAAGCGGTCGGGGCCGATGATGTCGCGCGCCATCGCCCGATCCGCGCGGTAGGGAGAGATGAAAGCGGTGACCACCGCGCGGGGAAAAACCCAGGTCGCGGTTCAGGCCGTGCCGCATGTTGTCGCCATCGAGCGCGTAGGCGACATGCCCGAGCATGAACAGCCGCTTCTCCAGCTCGAAAGCGAGGGTGGATTTACCCGAGCCGCTCAAGCCGGTCAGCCAGATGGTCGCCGCATCCTGGCGCAGCAGTTGCGTCCTTTCTTCCGGGGTGACTTTCCCTTCGATCCAGGCAATGTTGCTGCTGACTATCTGAATGTTTTTCGCTGCTGCGTTTTCAGTTTTTTCGATTTGCATTCCCGTGCATCCGTTTTCGATTTGCAAAATGGCCAACTCGCCTTCGGTTTTCGTCCGGATTTTACGGTTCCGGCAGGTGGGCGAACATAACCCATTTCGGCGGCAAATGCTATTGTGCCCGAGTACAATCCCGGCTAACCCACTACACTGCGCGATGACGATGAGAACCGGAGAACGTCCCCGTTATTACCTTGCCTGCCTGCTGGCTTTCGTGCTGGCTTGGCCCTGCACCCACGCCGGTGCGGCGGCGCTTTCACCATCTTCCTGGGCATACAGCCTGCAACCCCAAAACGTGGCGGTGGTGGTGAACGATGAGGATGCGCGCAGCGTTGCGGTCGGCGTGTACTACCAGGCAGCCAGGGAAATCCCCGCCCGGAACATGGTTCACGTGCGCATTCCGGGCAGCCCGCACAAACTTTCCGCCGCGTCGTTCAACCAGATCAAGCAACAGATCGAAGCGCAACTGAACCCGGACATTCAAGTTATCGTGCTGGTGTGGACCGCCCCTTACGCGGTCGAGTGCAATTCGATCACCTCCGCGCTGTCTCTGGGGTTCGACGAGGAGCAATGCAAAAATACCTGCGGGCAGGGCAAGCCGAGCCGCTACTTCAACTCGAATTCGGTGTACCCCTACAACGATTTCGGCATCCGCATTTCCATGCTGCTGCCCACCAATTCTATCGGGCAGGCGCAGGAACTCATTGATCGCGGGAAACTCAGCGGCTTCAGCGTACCGGCGGCCAGCGCCTACTTTCTGGTGACATCGGATACCAACCGCAGTTCGCGCGCGCCATTTTTTCCCAAGTCGGGCCGCATTCCGAGCAAGAAGCTCACCATCAAGACCCTCAAGAAGGACAGCATCGAGGGCGCAAAAGACATCATGTTTTACCAGACCGGGCTGGTAAAAGTGCCGTATCTGGAGACCCTGCGGTTTTTGCCAGGGGCGCTGGCCGATCATCTGACTTCGACCGGAGGAGACCTGCTGGGAACAAGGCAGATGAGCAGCCTGAACTGGCTGGATGCGGGCGCCACCGCGAGCTACGGCACGGTTTCCGAGCCGTGCAACTACCCGCAGAAATTTCCCAACCCCGCCGTCCTGCTGAAGCATTACCTTTCCGGCGCGAGTGCCGTTGAGGCTTACTGGAAGAGCGTCGCCTGGCCAGCGCAGGGGCTGTTTATCGGCGAGCCGCTGGCCTCGCCTTACCGGCGCTTCGGCGGCAAGGAGCCAGGGCGGAATTAGCGGGTCAGACGTTGAACAGGAAATTCATCACGTCGCCATCCTGCACCACATAGTCCTTGCCTTCGACGCGCATCTTGCCTTTTTCCTTGGCGCCATGCTCGCCGCCACAGGCGATGAAATCGTTATAGGAAACGGTCTGCGCGCGGATGAAGCCTCTTTCAAAATCGGTGTGGATCACCCCCGCCGCTTGCGGCGCGGTATCGCCCTTGTGGATGGTCCAGGCGCGCACTTCCTTTATGCCTGCGGTGAAGTAGGTCTGCAAGCCGAGCAGGTCGTAGCCCGCGCGGATCAACCTGTTCAAGCCGGGTTCGTCGAGGCCGAGGTCGGCGAGAAACTCCTTCTTGTCGGCGTCGTCAAGGTCGGCGAGTTCCGCCTCGATCTTGGCGCACAGCGCCACCACCGGGGCGCCTTCTTTCGCCGCGTAGACGCGCAGGTGGTCGAGGTGCGGGTTGTTCTCAAAGCCGTCTTCCAGCACGTTGCCGACGTACATCGCGGGCTTGATGGTGAGCAGGCACAGCGGCTTGATGATCTCGTTTTCCTCTGCGGTCATCGCCAAGGTGCGCGCGGGCTTGCCCTGGTTGAGGTGCGGCGCGAGCTTGTCCAGCACGGCGACCAGCTTCAGCGCTTCCTTGTCGCCGGATTTGGCTTTCTTGCCGTCGCGCGCGATGGCCTTTTCCACTGTGGCGAGGTCGGCCAGCGCCAGCTCGGTGACGATGGTTTCGATGTCGGACAGCGGGTCCACCTTGCCCGCCACGTGCACCACGTTGGTGTCGTCGAAGCAGCGCACCACGTTGACGATGGCGTCGGTTTCGCGGATGTTGGCGAGGAACTGGTTGCCCAGCCCTTCGCCCTTGGATGCGCCCGCCACCAGACCGGCGATGTCCACGAACTCGACAATGGCATGCTGCACCTTCTGCGGGTTGACGATTTTCGACAGCGCGTCGAGGCGCGCGTCGGGCACCTCGACGATGCCGACATTCGGCTCGATGGTGCAGAAGGGATAGTTCTCCGCCGCGATGCCCGCTTTGGTGAGCGCGTTGAACAGCGTGGATTTGCCGACGTTGGGCAGGCCGACGATGCCGCATTTCAATGACATGATTGTTACCTCTACTTATAGGTTCGGCACAAATAAAGTATGAAGCCGTTCGTGTTGAGCTTGTCGAAACATGAATGGCTTCATGGCCTTCGACAAGTTCAGGCCGAACGGAGCTGGTAATTCTATTCGTACCGGATCAACAATTCTGGAAAACATTTGGCCACAGATGAACCGCCGTTTGTCACTTGCTGTGCAGCTTGAGCATCGCCGCTTCCAGCTTGCCGTCCAGGATGAGCGGCGCCACATCCTGTGCGCGCCGCATCGCCTCATCTATCAGCGCCTGCTCTTCGCGGCGCGCCGGGTTCAGCACGTAGTTCGAGACTTCGACGCGTTCTCCGGGGTGACCGATGCCGATGCGCAGGCGCCAGAAATCCTTTGTGCCAAGGTGCGCGATGATGTCCTTCAGGCCGTTGTGCCCGCCGTGGCCGCCGCCCAGTTTCAGTTTGGCGCTGCCCGGCGGCAGGTCCAGCTCGTCGTGTACCACCAGGATATGTTGCGCGGCAATCTTGTAGAACTGCGCCAGCGCCGCCACCGCGCGACCGCTGCCGTTCATGAAGGTATGCGGTTTGAGCAGAAAAATTTCGCGTCCGTGCGGCGAGCCGCGCGCGGCCAGGCCGTGAAATTTGTGCTCTGCCTTGAAAACGATCTGATGCGCGCACGCCAGTTCGTCCACCCACAGAAAACCGGCGTTGTGGCGCGTGCTTTCATATTCCCGCCCGGGGTTGCCCAGGCCGACGATCAGCTTTATTTCGTTCACGCGCAATTCCGTTCATGCCAAGAAAAAACCCGCCACGCAATCTACGAAAGCATGGCGGGTTTGAGCCGGCAGAATTATTTCGCGGACTTCGCGGCGGGCTTGGCCGCAGCCTTTGCATCGGCGGCAGGTTTGGCCCCGGCCTTCGCATCGGCAGCCGGTTTCGCTTCCCCTCCCTGCGCTGCCGCAGCCGCAGCGGCAGCCGCTTCGGCTTCCGCTTCCACGGCGCCACGCGGTATCTGCACGGTCGCCACCACGGCATCCCCTTGCGCGATGACAGCCACACCCTTGGGGAGCTTGAGGTCGGAAACGTGCAGGGAATGGCCCACCGCCATGCCGGAAAGATCGGCTTCGATAAACTCGGGCAGGTCGGCGGGCAAACAGGCGACATCCAGCTCGTTCATCACGTGGCTGATGATGCCGCCGCTCAGCTTCACGCCCGGGGAAATCTCGGCGTTGACAAAGTGCAGCGGCACTTTCATGTGTATTTTCTTATCCGGCAGCACGCGCTGGAAATCAATGTGCTGCACCTGCTGGCGGAACGGGTGCATCTGGAAATCGCGCAGCAACACTTGCTGCTTGTTGCCGTCCAGATCCAGCGTCAGCACGGAGGCGTGGAAAGCTTCCTTGCGCAGGGCGTGATACAGGTTGTTGTGGTCAATATCAATCATTAACGGCTCGCCGTCGCCGTAGACGATGCCCGGCACGCGACCGGTTTTGCGCAGACGGCGGCTCGCACCCGTTCCTTGCGCTTTGCGGGATGTTGCGCTCACTTCAATTTTCATTTTGCTTCTCCACTTCAAAAGTGGAACCACCCGCGACCAGGCGATTCCGGGTTAGGCGACAATCAGGGTGATTGCCGCAAAAAACTTATTCGGCAAACAGCGAGCTGACCGATTCTTCCGAGTTGATGCGGCGCATGGTTTCGGCCATCAGCTCCGCCACGCTCAACTGGCGTATCTTGCCGCACGCGCGCGCCTCGCTACGCAGCGGGATGGTGTCGGTCACCACCAGTTGGTCCAGCGCAGAATTCGTGATGCGCTCGATGGCCGGCCCCGACAATACCGGGTGGGTGCAGTAGGCGACTACCCGCTCCGCGCCTTTTTCCTTGAGCGCGTTGGCGGCCTCGCACAGGGTGTTGGCGGTGTCCACCATGTCGTCCATGATGAGGCAGGTGCGCCCCACCACTTCGCCGATGATGTTCATCACCTTGGCCACGTTGGGTTTGGGGCGGCGCTTGTCTATGATCGCCAGATCCGCGTCCATCTGCTTGGCCAGCGCGCGGGCGCGCACCACGCCGCCCACGTCTGGCGATACCACCACCAGGTTCGGGTAGTTGTGCTTCCACACGTCCGACAGCAGGATCGGGCTGGCGTAGATGTTGTCCACCGGAATATCGAAGAAGCCCTGGATCTGGTCGGAGTGCAGGTCCATGGTCAGCACCCGGTCCACGCCCACGCCGGTCAGCATGTTTGCCACTACCTTGGCGGTGATCGCCACGCGCGCGGAACGCGGGCGGCGATCCTGCCGGGCGTACCCCAGGTACGGCAGCGCGGCGGTAATGCGCCCGGCCGAGGCGCGCTTCAGCGCATCCACCATCACCAGCACTTCCATCAGGGTGTCGTTGGTCGGGGCGCAGGTGGATTGCAGCACGAACACATCCTTGCCGCGCACGTTTTCGAGGAGCTCGACCATCACTTCGCCATCGGAGAAGCGGCCCACCACGGCGCGCCCGAGGCGGATGCTCAAATGCCGTGCCACGTCTTCAGCGAGCTTGGGGTTGGCGGTGCCGGTAAACACCATCAAGCTGTCGTAGGACACGTATATTTCTCCAGCGGAAAATTAAAACGGGCGCAAGCGCCCCGCGTAAAAACAGCCAGAATGCTGGCTGGGGAGGTAGGGATCGAACCTACGAATGCCGGAATCAAAATCCGGTGCCTTACACGATGCCGCGCATATCGGGCGGCAATTGCTCCAGCACGGCCCGCGCTTGTTCTTCTCCGGAAAACTCGGCAAACACGCACGCCCCCGAACCGGTCATCCGCGCCTGCGCGAATTTGCCCAACCAGCCCAGATGCCGCGCCACTTCCGGGTACAAACCGCACACCACCGGCTGCAAATCGTTGCGGGTGTCCTGCAACGAAAGGGCGCGAATTTTGAGGGAAATCGTATTCCGTGTCAATTCGGGACGGGCAAATATCTGTGCCGTAGCGACATGCGCGGGCGGGAACAGCACCACGTACCACGCATCCGGCAAGAGATAGGCCTGCAAGCGTTCGCCCACGCCTTCGGCGAAGGCGTTTTCGCCGAAAACGAACACCGGCACATCCGCGCCCAGTAACAGGCCCAATTGCATCAGCCGCTCACGCGTCAACCCCAGGTTCCACAGGCGGTTCAGCGCCAGCAGCGTGGTGGCGGCATCAGAGCTGCCTCCGCCCAGCCCGCCGCCCATCGGGATGCGCTTTTCCAGCGCGATGTCCGCGCCCAGCTTGCAACTACATTCCCGCTGCAACAGGTGCGCGGCGCGCACGCACAAATCCTGTTCCGGTGGCACGCCTTCAATTTCGCTGGTGCGACGCACCGCGCCGTCCTCGCGCAGGGTGAAGCGCAGCATGTCGCCAAAATCAATGAAGCGGAACAGTGTTTGCAGCAAGTGGTACCCATCTTCCCTGCGCCCCACCACGTGCAGGAACAGGTTGAGTTTGGCGGGGGCGGGGCAGGTCAGGGTCATGGGGCGATTTTACTTGGTTGCGGCGGCGGATGATGTGCGCGTATTTATAGCTATTGCTTATATAAAAGTAACAAACAATTACTTGATTGTATATGTGAGGCCGCTAGAATGCGCTCCATCAACACGTGATGTGCAACGTTTCAACCACTCTGACTGTTACGCGGAAAGGAAGGTAGCCAAATGCTCAAACTGATTAAGAACGCCCGTGATGTTGCTGTTGACCAATGGAAAACCCTGACGCTCGCCGAGGGCGAAACCCCGCACAGCGTCAGGCTGCCCGCCGGGCCGGTGCTGGTGCCGCTTTCGGTGTGGCGCGCGCGCCGCGCGGAGTTGCTGCATAGCGAATACGAGCATGGCTGGCCGCTCGGCGTGTGGCTGGCAGAAGATGAGCACCCGGAACTGATTGAGGGTGACCTGGATGATTTCACTGTGGTTGCGATCAAGCCGGGCGCGCTCGCCAGGGACAAAAGCCACGAGGCGGCGCGTTTCCTGCGCGAGCGCCACAGTTTCAAGGGAGAGCTGCTGGCGGCGGCATAACTGCCGCAGGAAAATCGCCAGACAGCGCGGGCGGGCCGGGGGGAGAACCCTCCCGGCCCGTTTGTTTACAAGCCGTTCAACACCCTGATGTGCGCTGCCGCGCTGCGCCCCAGCGCGTTCAGGGCATAACCGCCCTCCAGCACGGAAACGATGCGGCGACCGGCGTAGCGGGCGGCGACATCCTTCAGCGTTTGGGTCACCCAGCCATAATCGGCCTCTTTTAACCCGAACCCGCCCATGTCGTCTTCCCGGTGGGCATCGAATCCGGCAGAAATGAGCAGCATTTGCGGGCGGAAGCGTTCCAGCGCAGGCAGCCAGTGCTGCGTCACAGCGGCGCGGAATTCCGCGCCTGCGGTGCCTGATGGCAGCGGAACATTGATGATGTGCGCGTTGCCGCTATCGGCCCCGCAATAGGGGTAATAAGGGTGGCGGAAGGTGGAGCACAGCATCACGCGCGGGTCGTCGTGGAAGATGTCTTCCGTCCCGTTGCCGTGATGCACGTCGAAATCGGCGATGGCCACGCGCTCCAGACCGTGCTGCTCCAGCGCGTGCGCCGCCGCCACCGCAACATTGTTGAAGATGCAGAAACCCGCCGCGCTGTTGCGCCCGGCGTGGTGGCCGGGCGGGCGAATATTGCAGAAGGCGTTTTCCGCCTCGCCCGACATCACCCGGTCCACCGCCAACACTGCCGCTCCGGCGGCGCGCAGCGCGGCTTCCAGGCTGTGCGGGTTCATCGCGGTGTCGGGGTCGAGATAAGCCAGCCCCGAGCCGGGCGCATGGCGGAATATCGCCTCGATGTAGCCGTGCCCGTGGGCGCGCGCCAGCTCTTCAACAGTCACCTGCCGCGCTTCGATCCGGTCCAGCAATGGCAGCAGGCCGGATGCGATCAAATGGTCTTCGATGGCATGGATGCGCGCCGGGCACTCCGGATGATCCGCCCCCATATCGTGCTTAAGGCAGGCGGGGTGGGTGATGTAGGCGGTATGCATGGCGGCGGGCAGGACAGGAGCGCGGCTATTTGCAGGAGTAATTGGCTCTTTTGGCGGCTCTGATGGGTAAGGCGGGTTTCATGCGTTAAAGTATACTCGCAGAAATCGGGAAGAGC
The DNA here is from genome assembly GCA_008080515.1 of Gallionellaceae bacterium. Classification (GTDB taxonomy): domain Bacteria; phylum Pseudomonadota; class Gammaproteobacteria; order Burkholderiales; family Gallionellaceae; genus VIKH01. The sequence continues at coordinate 15,349 of VIKH01000022.1, forward strand.
GCAAGGGGTTCGCCCCCCCAACCAGAACCACCTCTCTATTCTGATAATTTTCCTGTTTTTGAGAAAGCGGATTCCGGCATTTGCCGGGATTCGGGTAGTTTTCGCTCGAACCCCTTCCGGAGTGCTAGAACGACAATGCAGCAAGCAAGGGGGCTGTGAAGCAACCTAGGGAGTGACGAGACAAAATATCCTTGCTTGAAACATTGGCTTCATTGTTGGCATATTTATTGCTCCCGTTTAAGTGAAGTCAATTTACTTTGCGATTTGAATTTAAACAAACCAGCCACGGGAGCCACACGATCATGAACTATTTGAAACTTGCCACAAAATCAGCCGTTGTCATCGCGCTCATGGCGAGCGGTTTTGCCGCTTATGGTGGCGGGGACGTGAATTCAAAGGCGACGAATATCGGCGGTATTACCAACACCCGCCACAACATGACGCAAAGCTTCCTTATTCCTCCGGCAAACGCCAATATCATGGATATGGCGCGTAACCAGTATGGCGAGGTCTGCGTTTACTGCCACACACCGCACGCCGCTAACTCCCAGATCGCTCTTCCGTTGTGGAACCGCACCATCCCTTCCACCACTTATCAGACTTATAACTCGTCTTCGATGACCCAGCCAGTGAGCCAGCCCGGACCCAATTCGCTGTCCTGCCTGTCCTGCCATGACGGCACTGTGGCCATTGACTCCATCATCAATATGCCTACTACCGCCGGGGCAGGTGGCACCCCCAACTCCGCCAATTACAACCAGGGTCAGGAGACCGCTCAAAATAGCACCTTCCTCAGCACCTGGATCAACGCGAGCGGGATCAACCCCTCCGGCCACATGACTTTGAGCGCCCCTGGAGGTTGCCTGCTCTGCCACAGCACCGAAGGTACGGGCGCTTTGTTTCCGACAGCGGCATCCTTCGATGTGTTCGTGATCGGCACCGATTTAAGGAACGACCACCCGGTCGGCGTCCGCTACCCCACCATGGGGCCTGGCGTGGACTTTAACCCGACAACCAACACCCATAACAACATCGCCTATTTCGACGGCAACGCCAACAGCAAGCTTGATTCCGGCGATATCCGCCTGTACAACACCGGCGCCGGCTTCGAGGTGGAATGCGCGTCCTGCCATGACCCGCACGGCGTACCATCGAACGGCGTCGGCACCGTCAACAACAAGGCTTTCATGCGGGTTTCCAACACCGGCAGCGCCCTGTGCCTGACCTGCCACGTCAAGTAAACAAGACTCGTAATTGCATAACCGGCGGCCCGCTTCAGCGGGCCGCTTGCTTTTGTGGCAGCAAAGTCAGGAAATGCGCCTTGCCACCAGTCCTTTCAAATAAGCCCCCTCCGGAAAGCTCAACAACACAGGGTGGTCTGGCGCGGCGCAAAGTTTATGCGTAATTTGTGCGTCCACTCCCGCATCCAGCGCGGCACCCGCGATGATTTTCTGAAACAGGTCGTCGCCGATGCCGCCGGAGCAGGAAAAGGTGGCGAGGATGCCGCCCGGTCTCAATAGCTTGAACCCGAGCAGGTTGATGTCCTTATAGCCGCGCGCGGCCTTTTCGGCGAAAGCGGCGGTGGGGGCAAACTTGGGCGGATCGAGGATGACGAGATCGAAGGAGCGGTTCTGGTCGCGCAACTTGCGCAATGCGGCAAATACATCGGCGCATTGCCATTCCGCGCGGCCATCACCCAAACCGTTGAGTTCCACATTGCGCCGCGCCAGCAGCAGTGCCTCTTCCGAGGCGTCAATTGACAGCACCGATGCGGCGCCTCCGCGCAGCGCATACACCGAGAAGCCGCCGCTGTAGCAGAAGCAGTTGAGTACATCCTTGTCTTGCGCCAGCGCGCCGACCAGCGCGCGGTTGTCGCGTTGGTCCAGATAGAAACCGGTTTTTTGCCCAAGCGCGACATCCACCGCAAAGCGCAGGCCGTGCTCCCCGATAACCAGAGAATCCGGCAGGTTACCGCGCAAGACGCCGTTGCGTGCCGGCAGCCCTTCCAGTGCGCGCGAATCCGCATCGGAGCGCTCATAGATGCAGGCCGGGCCGCACAATTCCTGCAGGATGTCGGCGCAAGTGTCGCGCCAGCGCTCTGCCCCCGCGCTGCCGATCTGCATCACCAGCACCTCGCCGTAGCGATCCACGATCAGCCCAGGCAATCCGTCCGATTCGCCGTGTATCAGGCGCATAGCGTTGCCGGACTGTGCAATATTTAGCGACCGGCGCGCCTCTAATGCCTGCGCGATCCTGTCCCGAAAGAAATCGGCAGTAATGGTTTGCCCCGCCTGCCACGACCAGACGCGCGCTGAAATTTGCGACCGTGCGTTGTAGGCGGCGCGGGCAAGAAAGTCGCCCTGCGCCGAACAGATAACCACAGTATCGCCGTCGGCGGGCTTCCCCTCCACGCGCTCGATTGCGCCGGAAAATATCCAGGGGTGGCGGCGCAGCAAAGATTTTTCGCGCCCCGCCTTGAGGAAAATAGCGGCATGCTCTTCGCCGTCATTCCCGCGCAGGCTGGAATCCAGTTGAATTGGCTGTTCCTCAAAACTTCCGCGAACCCGGCTTAAGCCGCTACGCGGTGACTTTGCCTTGCCGGATTCCCGCCTGCGCGGGAATGACGCTGAAGTTGAGCGCTGTTTCCGGCTCATGTTTTCCTTTTAGCGCGCGGGTGCGCCGTATCGTAAATCTTGCTGAGATACTGGAAATCCAGATGGGTGTATACCTGTGTGGTGGATACGCTGGCATGACCCAGCATTTCCTGTACGGCGCGCAAATCACCGCAGGATTGCAGCAGGTGCGAGGCGAACGAATGGCGCAGCAGGTGCGGGTGTACGCCGGTGCTGATGCCTTGTTTGATGCCCCATTCCTTCATGCGCAATTGCACCGCGCGCGGCGTGAGGCGGTGCCCGTTTCTGCCGACAAACAGCGCGGCCTCATCCAGCTCGGCCAGTTGCGGGCGCACGGCCAGCCAGGCTTGCAGCGCGGCGGCGGCGTGGCTGCCAAACGGCACAATGCGCGTCTTGCCGCCCTTGCCGGTAACGCGCACGACGCCCTCGTTAAATTCCGGCGCGGCGTGATCGAGGCCGACCAGTTCGGCGAGGCGCAAACCGGACGAATAAAACAGCTCGAGCATCGCCTTGTCGCGCACTGCCAGAAAACCGTCATCGGCGGGCAGTTCCATCATGCGCACCGCTTCATCCGGGGAGAGCGCGTGCGGCAGCGCGCGCGCGGACTTGGGCGCGCGCAGCCCGACGCAGGGGTTGTTTTTGTACTGGTGATCGCGCATCAAATAGGCGTAGAAGCCGCGCCATGCCGACAGCATGCGCGCCAGACTTTTTCCGCCCAGACCGCCGCCGTGCAGTTGCGCGACGAAGCGGCGGATGTGGTGGATTTTCAGATCGCTTAACGGGGTGGCGGTAGCGAGATCAAACAGGCGGCGGATATCGCGCGCGTAATTTTCTGCGGTCAGTTCGGAATAGCGGCGCTCGTTGCGCAAGTACGCCAGAAAGCCGTGCAGAGTTTGCTGATCCGGATGAGCGACGGTGCCGGCCATTCTCTGTCAGTTTACAGGTGCGGTCGCAAAGCGGCGCTCACGATTTCCGCGGTGCGTTGCAGGAACAGCGTCCCCATCTCCGGATAGAAACGTTGCGCATCTTCGCTGGCGAAAACCAGTAGCCCGATGGAGGACGCCGCAGGGTCCCCAACGGCTCCGCCGTTACCCTCGCGCAGCCCCCGCAAGGAGGACGCCGCGGGGTTCCCAACGGCTCCGCCGTTACCCTCGCGCAGCCCCCGCAAGGAGGACGCCGCAGGGTTCCCAACGGCTCCGCCGTTACCCTCGCGCAGCGGCAGATAGGCGAACGATTTCAGGTGCGGTGCGCTTTCGCCGAACCAGCCCGCCGTGTCGTGAACCGCGTGGTGCGCACACACCGGCGTTTGCTGCCGGTCGGCAAACGCCAGCACCTCCGTGCATGGCGGCAACCCCTTCCAGACATGCAGGGCGACGTGCGGGATGGAAAAAATTTCGCGCAGGTTGCGCGTGATGGCGTCCTGCAAAGCGATCAGGTCGCGCGTACCGAACAACGTCAGCGTGAACTGGTGTACCTTGTCCTGCAAGGTGTCGTTTTCCTTGCCGTAATCCACCATTTCGCGCAGCCTTTTTTCCAGCCCCTTGTTGTTGGTGCGCAATGTCAGCATCTGCCGTTCCGCAAGCGAAATGGTGCGCCCGCCGTGCGGATGGGGAAGGTTGATTTCCGCCAGCATGTCGGCGTAATGCTCGAAGAACTGCGGGTTATTCTGCAAGAATGTTGCGACGTCTTCTGCTTTCATATTTTTCTCCCTGTGGGGCTTATAGGCACCTCTAAAAATTGCACTTCGACAAACTCAGTGCGAACGGACTCTGTTGTAAATCAGCAAGTTACCCGTTCGTGCTGAGCCCGTCGAAGCATGAACGGGTAATTTTTAGAGGCGCCCTTATATGTTGATTTCGCCTTCAAATACGGTAATGGCCGGGCCGGTCAACCATACCGGCTCCTCGCCTCCGGCCCAGGAGATGCTCAACACGCCACCCCGGGTTGTCACATGCACCCGCTCATCGAGCAGGCCACGCCGGATGCCTGCTACGGCGGCGGCGCATGCTCCGGTGCCGCAAGACAGCGTTTCTCCGGAGCCGCGCTCGTACACGCGCAGCTTGATATGGCCGCGATCCAGCACTTGCATGTAGCCCGCATTAACCCGATTTGGAAAGCGTGGATGGCGCTCAATCAGCGCGCCCTGCGCGACGACCGGCGCACGTTCGACATCCGCCACCACCTGCACCGCGTGCGGGTTGCCCATGGAAACGGCGGTGATTTGTACCGTTTCCTCCCCCGCATCCAGCGGCTGAACATCGGCTTCGATGCTGGTGATAAACGGGATGCGCGCGGCCTCGAAAACCGGCGCGCCCATGTTCACCGTGACGCGGCCATCCTCCTCCATGCGCGGGGTGATCAGTCCGCTCTGGGTTTCCACCACGATTTCGCGCTTGTGCGTCAGCCCCTGGTCAAGCACGAAGCGCACGAAGCAGCGCGCCCCGTTGCCGCACTGTTCCACCTCGCCGCCGTCGGCGTTGAAAATGCGGTAGCGAAAATCGGCTCCGGGATGCCGGGTGGTTTCCACCAGCAATATCTGGTCGCAGCCCACGCCGAAGTGTCGGTCGGCCAGCAGGCGCAGTTGCTCTGGCGTCAGATGGATGCGCTGGCGCACACCATCCAGCACCACAAAGTCATTTCCCGCGCCGTGCATCTTGGTGAATTTCAGCAGCATCGCAGCTCGTTATATCTGAAGCAATTGGTGGTGTGGTCGTTCACCATGCCGGTCGCCTGCATGTGCGCGTAGCAGATAGTCGTACCGACAAATTTGAAGCCGCACCGTTTCAGCTCCTTGCTCATCGCGTCAGATTCAATCGTGCTCGCGGGGATCTCGGCCAGACCGCGCCAATGGTTCTGCCTGGGTTTACCCCCGACAAACTGCCAGATGAACGCATCGAAGCTGCCATATTTCTCCTGCACCTCCAGAAATTTTTGCGCATTGTTCACGGCAGCTTCCACCTTCAGGCGATTGCGCACAATGCCGGGGTTTTGCAGCAGCGATTCTATTTTACTCGCGCCGTAGCGCGCAACGCGCTCTGGGTCGAAATGATCGAAGGCGGCGCGATAGTTTTCCCGCTTGCGCAGAATGGTGATCCAGCTCAACCCCGCCTGTGCGCCCTCCAGAATCAAAAATTCGAACAGCGCGCGATCATCGTGCAGCGGCACGCCCCATTCCCGGTCGTGGTAAGCACAGTACAGCGGATCTTCGCCCGGCCAGGCGCAACGCTGTTGGCTCATGCCGGATCCCCGCACAAGTTGGCGCGGTCGCGCCAGATGCAGCGATCCATCACCACCGTAATGCCCGCCGCCCGGGCGCGTTGCGCCGCCTCCTCGTGGATGACGCCCTCCTGCAACCACAGGTGCGGAATGCCGAGCGCGATACAGCTTTCAACGATGGCGGGTATATGCTCGGCAGCGCGGAACACGTCCACCAGATCAACCTTGAAAGGCAGGCTTTCCAGATCGGGGAACGCTGTTTCTCCCAGGACTTCCAGCACCAGCGGGCGCACCGGCACGATCCGATAGCCGTAGCCCTGCATGGCGCGCGCCACCCGAAAGCTGGGCCGCGACGGATTGTCCGATAGTCCCATCACCGCGATGGTGTGGGTGCCGCGCAACAAGCGGCAAATTTCATCCGAACCGGGGTTGGTGAATGTCATGCCGCATATAATACGGTTTGTCGTGCATGCACGATAGCTTTATCCGCATCGGCGCGGACGCGCCGGGAGTGGCGCTATAGGCCATTCGGGTGCGGTGAGGTAGAATGCACCCCGCTCTACCTTGCGGTTTATCAGCAAGTTCAAATACGCGCCCGTAGCTCAGCTGGATAGAGTATTGGTTTCCGAAACTTGGGGTCAATCGGACGCGGTGAGGTAAAATGACCTTTGGTCTATTTTTCGGTTTTGTGCCCATTCCCTGCTTTTTTCAAAGCACGCGCTCGTAGCTCATCTGGATAGAGTACCAGTTTCCGAAGCTGGGGGTAGTGGGTTCGAGTCCCGCCGAGCGCGCCAATTTCTGACTTGAGGTCAGAAGACTGATAGTCATTCATCTGGCGGTAAAAATTTCTGTGCCCATTCCGTGCCCAAATTGTGCCCATTCTGTGCCCATTCTGTGCCCACAAATATTTTGAAATTATGAAATGTGACGCATTTTGACGTTTGGTTACCGCGCCCTCGCAGAATCCAAGGTTAATTTAGTTTAGCGGTATTGTCACAAGTTGACAGTGTGAGATTCAAAGAACCCCAACTGACTGTTCTTCGCCCTTATGTAGCGTTCCACGTAATCGAGCGGCCTACATAAGGCCGTAAAAGGGAAGGTCAAGGTTATCGGCGATGCTGTTGAAAAACTCTTTTTGCACCCCTCTAGACTGAATTATTGGGGTCATTGGATAAGCCGTTCAGTGTTTTCGATAAGAAGTTGCCGTTCCTCATCTGTGAGGTGGCGGCCATCAGATGAAGTGTACTGTGGCGTTGAAGATGCCACTGAAAATCCGGCAAACAATTTTTTTAAGCACTCTGATCCGTAGACGCGGATGGCGGAGTTTTCACGCACGACATGAATGCGTCGAAAAACAGGATGATTGCAGCCAGTAGACTGACAACGCACACGGTCATCGCGAGGAACTTCGACAACTGCTAATAGTTTTGCGTCGCTCATATTGATTGCGAGCTAATGTTACACCCAGTTCAACTTTACTAGTCGGGGCAAAGCGATTTTTTATCCCATTTGTAAACAGTTTCCTGCAACCTCGCCAGCTCTTGGCGCTCGTTTAGAAGATATGAGGCAGATACATTCTCCATAATATAGAGAGGTAGAAGTGAGCTCTTTGTTTCTTCCCATTTATTCTTCGAGATACCTCGCTTCTTGCCTCTATTCTCCATGCTAAATAAACGCTGATACTGCCGAGGAGCAATACCTGTGTAGGCTATGAACTCAACCATATCCTGGTTAATTTGACCACTCCACTCCTTCGACGTAATTTCTTCGCTATAAAGCTCTTGTGCTTTGCTCTTGGGATACGGTTCCAAATAGATGACCTTCCTTAATCCGGCCGCAATAATGTGTTTTGCGCAGTTGTGGCAAGGAAACGTGGATACATACATACAAAGCCCTTGCACAGCAACACCCCGACGTGCGCTATCAATCAGCGCAGCCATCTCCGCATGCACTGGCCGGGAAAATTCACTAATATTCATAAATTGAGTACGTTTTAGGGACGACACTAGTTCATTCGCAAGATCCTTTGATGGCTTTTCAGATTTATCCTTATTTAACCAACCTATCTTCTTGATACGTTCTAAAAGTTCCTCAAGTACAGACATTTTTATTGCGTTTGGACGGTTGTCTCCTTTCCCATCTAGACATTGATCTCTCGCATCTGGCGAAGTATCTCGCCAATATAATCCACCACCACGAAAGGGAACTTCATTCATACCAGTTGCAACAATGGTCAAATCTCCTTGCAATGAACTTTTTGTTTTTTCCTCTTTAACTATGACCGCACCTACTTGCCGATTGAAATCTGCCGACCGCAGTGACGCAGACCATGCTTGATGCATGGCAAATTCATGTGGATAAGGTGTATCGAATGGATTGCCAAAAAGTAAGTCAATAAATCTTCTTACGGCGTGCTCACCACCTTCATTGGTAAGATCAATAAAATAATCTGCCAGTGGATAGGTATCTCTTGTATTTTGACCGAAATCAGGATCGTCTACCTGGTTATCATCGATCTCGATAATCTCCCCAGCCTTTCCGATATAGAAAGCTTCTGATCTTTTGGTAGAGTCATCGTGTGCCAACCTCTTCGCCAGGCTACTTATACGATTGGTTTTTGGTGCATGCCCTGCGAGAAGCATAAATGCAGGCCCATATATTTTTCTCATCAACTCCACCTCGCTCGGGTGCTTTAGTTGATCAAGAATGAATGCGTGCGAGTGGCATGAACGCTCTGGGTTGCCTGTAAGTGCTACTCTTCGTTTTCTAATCTCAGCAACAGCAGCCAAACTTGGTGCTGCACCATCTTCCAGTTTTCTCCTAAAATCTAGCGACACTTCTTGGCAATAAAAAATTCGCTCAACTTCCCCGCTACCATTTTTGCTCTTGTCATAGCCATGATAATTTTCCAATAATTTCGATACGCGGATGTTTTCAGCTGAATAGCCAAATAATTTGAGATATTCAATCAATACTTTTGATATATCACCAAGCCGCACTCCTGCCGGACCAACTAGCCCAATTATCAATTCCGGCTTTTCATTTTCTCCAGCTACCATACTTATCCCCTTAAATTACACGGGCCTCTATTTCACATAGTCTTACCAATTTAAAGGTGGCGGTGTCCCAGCATTTCCGCACCAGTAAACACGCCCATCCATTATCCAGAAATGACTCATACAACCGACATCCCTCCACACGGAAGGATATAGAACGGGCCGATCATTCTGGCTTTCTCTTATCGTCCAGTGCGGCCTATGTACCTGTTGCAGAGACAGTGTAATGACGCTATTACAACCGCAAGGACAGCGAAAGAGAACCCACTTAGGTTTATTTGCCGCAACTACAGCATATAGAGTACTTTCTTCGACTTCTTCATTACGTGGCGGCTTTTCTACAGTTTGGATTCCAGGAAAGGTTATCGGTGGTAACGGCTGTCGTTCAAACCAATCACGCGACTTCTTATCGTGATCAAAAAGCTTCAGCCATTCCAGGATTTTGCTAAAGAGCGACATTTGGTTTCCCCAGAATTGGACGGTTCAGGCGATATTTCTCATGAACAACCAAATACGCTCTTTGCTGGCAATAAACACAGGCTGTGTCGTTCCTTTCGGCGCGGCTCTGAAATTCCATTTTTACAAAATCCACGATAAATAAATCACTACGTAATTCACCCGGAAATTTTCGGAATGGTTTAATCAGATCAAACAGCGTTGCAACTCCGTAATCCGCAGTCGCGCTGGTGAAAGGACCAACGCCGGGTGCTTGTTCGCCACCACCAACCAAATACCGTTCACGTGCTTCCTCTGCGGCGAGGTTCGGATTCTGCCGCAACGCGTATTGATGCCGAATCCAAGCATCCTTGATGACCCCTTGGCAAAACAGGCACTCACCGCTTTCTGGAAGAATCGTACTTATCCTTCCATGGTGATACCTTAAATACGGGTGCCCTTCCGCGTCCTCCGCAATCTGACCACCAAGTCCCATATCAATATATGGTTGGGCATAAGCATACAAGGCTGTATTCAGTACCTCACGGCCAATCTGGTCGTCGGTGCAACCAAAGATGACATCGCAACTTGCAAGCGCATCGAGAGCGGCTGGATCTTGATCAATCAGGGATTCGAGGGCTGCCACGTTTGTAGGCAGTTTCAAATGAGCAATAAAATCTTTAAGGATCTGCGCCTTGTTCTTACCGACATCGTCAAGCCCTGCCCCTCTGACTCGGTTTAAATTGCTTCTTTCCAATTTATCGTTATCGATCACCACCAGTTCACCAACACCGGCACGCGCAAGCAACAGCGCGGTTGGACTTCCGGTTCCGCCGGCACCAACAACACCTACTCGCAATGATTTAAGTTTGTCTACAAAAGGCTGGCCAAATGCAGCGGCATGACGAGCAGTAATATCCTCGTCCGCAAATTCTGTTTTCTCATACTCATATAACTTGAGTGGTCGACCATGCACAAGGATATGCCTGACCAACTGCACCGACTCAGGTTGGTGACCGTATCGGATTCTTGCTTTCCATGAATTGTTGGTCCACAACATTGCCACAAAGTGTATATCTTTGCCGTTGCGATTCGTGAGCGCACGTAATAGCGTGAGCTCGTTGCCATCGTCGACGTGCGAAAAATCTGGGTAACCGCCTGGATGATTGTGTACAAAACCAAATACAAGCGATTCCTCTTCGCACTGTCGAAACAGATCGCGAAGATATTTCAACTCGAAGCTGATATGCGAATCTGAACTATTAGTTGCCCAACCTTTTTCAAAGGGAATCACTCCAACAGCGATGTAACGATCAGATTCTTCCAAACCAGGTATCAGGTGAGATAACCGACGAAATAGAACGACCGCCGCCATTTCATGGCCATGGGGATGCGATTGGAGGTGCCCAAGCAACTCCCTCTCTTGTGATGCCAGAAATGTGATTCGTGGTTTATTCATTGACAATCCGGTTTCTGCAATGCCCAAACAATCCGGCGATAAATTGAAATGATGTCGTCCCTGCCGGGTCGCCACATCCCTGAACCTGACTGCCAGTGACGAGACCACCTGCAATATTCCTTACCATTTAGAATACGGTTGTCGCCTCCAGCAGGATCCAGAACTGCTGGTATCGGCTTGCCATCAGCACGATAAAGTCTCGGAAACGTCCAAAACATGTCATTACCACCCTGATTGTAGTTCGGAGGAATAACTACCAAGACGTCACATGAGGCTACTGTGTACAGACTCTCGGGCAGTGTGATATGCGTAAAAATAAAAAATCGCTGAGCCTCACTCTCTTCGTAGGTGATCCCACGCTCCCTGAGATTTTCGTAGTCATCGTCAAACAACAGCGGCATAACTACTACCCAGCCTGTGAGCCTAGTGATTGCGTAGAGAACTTAGCCGGCCCATGATGCTTTTCAAGGTCTATAACAGTGTCATTTGTTACCACAGCGTCCGGTTTGCCGGGAACCTTCAAAAATATTTCAGCGCTATCAGGAATACCGGCTAATACACGCAGCTCAGCACCTGAAATTGTGCTCTTTTCCCATTCATATTTATCTCCGTCTACAAACAACTGATATTTCTTAGGATGGTTCATGTGAAAATCTCCTAACAATTAAATAAAAACTAACGAGTAAATTATACTGTGCCTAAAGGAGGACAGTATCGTATTGCTAAGGAAACGCAGATTTATTCACCCATCAGTAACGGCACTTCCGCGCCACTAAATTT
>VIKH01000158.1 GCA_008080515.1 Gallionellaceae bacterium
TCCTTTGGGTGAGATGCGATTCGTCAGCAACTTATTGGTTTTTCTCTGTGATCTCTGTGTTCTCTGTGGCCAATTAAGTTTTTCAGGTTTATTGTCTGGCACAAATAAAGTAGCAGTTCCGTTGGCGTTTCAGGACGAGTTGAATTTGAACGTATAGCCCTTTTCGCGGAACAGCCGCATGCAGTTATCCACCACTTGCTTGTCGAAATACTTGCCTCGACCGGCGACGATCTCCTCCAGCGCAACATCCACGCCGCGCCCCGGGCGGTACGGGCGGTGTGACGACATGGCCTCGACGGTGTCGGCCACGGCGATGATCCTTGCCTCCAAGATGATATCCGCCTCCTTGAGTCCGGACGGATAACCCGATCCGTCCAGCCGCTCGTGATGTTGCAGGATCATCTGCGCGATCGGCCAGGGAAATTCGATATCCTTGACGGTTTCGTAGCCTATCATGACGTGAGCGCGGATCAACTCCATCTCCATTGACGTGAGCCGGGATGGTTTGCTCAAGATCTCGGCAGGGACGCCAATTTTGCCGATATCGTGAATCAGGCTGCCGAAGCGGATGCTCTCTATTCTTTCGGGTTCCAGCCCAATTTCCCGGGCGATGGCGACCGCCAGTTCGCTGACGCGCTGCTGGTGGCCGGCCGTATAGGGGTCGCGTTTTTCGGCGATAGAGGCGGCCAGCTGGATGCTTCCCTCGAACGCGTTCTGCAATTTCTCCAGCGCTGTTTCGCGCTCTTCTTCGGCTTTCTGGCGTTGAGCTTCCCGCTCGAAACCGTCAAGCGCGAATGAAATGTCGCCGGACATTTCCGACATCAGATCCAGTTGTTCGGCATCAAAAAAATCCGACTCGCCCGAGTAGATGGACAGCGCGCCGATGACTTTGCCATGCAAACGCAAAGGGAGCCCGACGTAGCTGCGAAAGCCGCGATGCAGAGCCACTTCGTGCCAGGGCAACGTGCGTCCGTCGGTCGCAAGGTCATTGATATAGCTGATCCGGTTTTCTCGGATGGCAATGCTGGTCGGTCCCCGGTCTGCGAGGGTGCCGCCTGCGCTGGTGAGGATGTCGGCCAGATAGCCCTGTTCGGCACCGTGGTGGCAAACCGGTATTATCCGTTGGGCAGCATCATCTGCCAGCCCCACCCAGGCCATGATGAATTTGCCATCCTCGACCGCCGCCTTGCAGATATCGCTTAACAGGCTGTCCCGATTGGCGCTGTGTACAATAATCGTATTGGTTTTGCTGAGCATGGCGTAGAGCTGGGCCAGTTTCTGAATGCGTGCCTGCGCCTGCCTGCGTTCGGTGATGTCGCGGATAATGCCGGTAGCGTGCCATTCCCCATTGATATTCATGGCGGAAACAGAAAGCTCTACCGGGAATTCGTTGCCGTTTTTGTGCAAGGCGACAAGCTCCAGAGTGTTGCCTACCGCGTAGCCGGTGCCGGTGGCGCGAAACTTCTGCATCCCCTCCGTCTGTTTTTCCCGGTACCGCACAGGAGTTATCAGTTGGTGCAGGGGCTGCCCGATGGCTTCCTCGGCGGTGTAGCCGAATATCTCTTCCGATTTTTTGTTCCACAGATGGATGGTGCCATCCGGTTTCATGCAGGCAATGGCGTCGTTGGCGGATTGCATGATGGCCTCGTAGCGCGCCTTGCTTTCGCGCAACGCTTTTTCGGCGGCCTTGCGCGCGCGGATGCTGCGCTCTTCCGAAAGAGCGCGTTCTACCACGGGGGGAAGGCGCGCCAACCGATCCTTGAGCACATAGTCCCGCGCGCCCAGTTTGAGCAGCTCGATGGCCTTTTCGTCGCCCACCGCGCCGGTCACCATCACCACCGGGACGGCCGGATGCCGCTCCCGCACGATTTTTATTGCCGACTCGCCATCAAAAGCGGGGAGCCTGAAATCGGAAAGCACGATATCCGGGCGGAACTCATCCAGCGCGCGGACAAAGCCATCCCGGGTATCAACGCGCAGGGAAACGAAATGCAGGCCCGCTTCGCGCAATTCGGCTTCAACCAGCTCGGCATCAGTCGGCTCGTCTTCCAGCAGCAGGATGCGCAACGGCTGCTTCGGGTCATTTTCCATGCGGCGGCTCTCGATGATAAACGTACGGTTGCAGCAGGCCGCTACAACGCTGGCGGCTGGTTTACCAGCAGCCAGTATAGCCCCAGCTCTTTCACTTTCCGCGCAAACTCGTCGAACTCCACCGGTTTGCTGATGTAGCTGTTTGCCCCGAGCTGATAGCTTTTGGCGACATCCATTTCTTCCTTCGAGGAAGTCAGGACAACGACGGGGATTTTCATGGTGTTCTCGTCCGATTTCAATATTTGCAACACCTCCATCCCGTCCACCTTGGGCAGGCGCAGATCGAGCAAAATGACCTTCGGCGGTTTTTCCATGTCACGCCCGGTATAGGCGCCCCGCACAAAAATGAAATCCAGCGCCTCGGCGCCATCTTTCACCCATACCAGGTGATTGGCGAGATGGTTTTCTTTCAGGGTGGTGATGGTCAGTTCGGCATCGGTCGGGCTGTCTTCGACCAGCAATATTTCGACAAGAGTGTTCGTGTCCATGTGGGTCTCGCCGGTTGGATAACTGCCCGGATTATGGCACCTTTCCCGGCAGCGCAAAATAAACCGTCGCGCCTTCGTTGGGTTTGCCCTCCGCCCATATCCGCCCGCCATGCCGGGTAATAATGCACTTGACGATCGCCAGGCCGATACCGGTGCCCTCGAATTCATCCATGCCGTGCAGGCGCTGGAACACGCCGAACAGTTTGTCTGCGTACCGCATGTCAAATCCGGCTAAACGCATTCGCCATCCTGCCGCGAGCTACCGATTTCTATCAGCGCGTTCTCGATTTTCGAAGTGAATTTGACGGCGTTGGACAACAGGTTGGCGAACACTTGACGCAGCATTGCCAGGTCGCCTCGCACGCCGGGCAGGGCGCCGATGTCCAGGCGCACCTTGCGGTCGCCCAGCAGGGCCTCGAAATCCTGCCAGACATCGTGCGCCAGCTTGCCCATGTCAATTTCCGAGGCTCTCATTTCCTGCCGCCCGGCGCGCGAAAAGGCGAGGATGTCGTCTATCAGTTGCCCCATTCTCCCGGTGTTGTCACGCACCACTTTCAGCAGCCGCCTGCCTTCGTCATCCAGCGTGTCCCCGGAACGCTTCAGGAGCCGTTGCGAAAAGCCGTCTATCGCGCGCAACGGCACGCGCAGGTCATGCGACACCGAATAGGCGAAGCTTTCCAGTTCCAGGTTGGCGGTTTCGAGTTCGTGGGTGCGATCCTGCACCAGTTCCTCCAGATGGTTGCGATGCCGTTCGAGTTCTTTTTCCATCCGCTTGCGCTCGGTGATATCCTCCCCCGAGCTGATGGTGCTGGTGATGCGGCCGGCTTCGTTTTCCAGCGTGCTGTTGTGCCAGCCGATCAGGCGCCGGCTGCCATCCCGGCACAGTACTTCGTTTTCGTATCTGGAAAATGCTTCCAGCTTGCCGGCCATGATGCGCTGGAACACCGGGTAAACACTGTCCATGCCCTCCGGCTGGGGCAGGCAGGTGCCGAACCAGTTGCGACCGAGCAGCTCTGCTTCCGTGTACCCGAGAAGGGTTTGTCCGGCGCGGTTGATCAGGGTGATGCGGCCTTCCGCATCCAGCGCCACGATCAGTGTCTGGATGATGTCGAGATAGCGCTGGCTTTCGGTTTCGCGCCTGCGCAACGCGGTTTCTGTTTCATCCCTCTGGCTATGGGCCAGGCTGGCCTGGTAGAGGCTTGTGAGGTTGTGCTGGATGCTTTCGCAAAAGCGCTCCATTACAGGGTGGATCAGATGGTGGAAAGCGTGCCCCTGTTCGTCGAGCACGCAGAGGGTGCCAAAAATCTCGCCGGTCGGCCAGGCGAGCGGCATCCCGCAGTAGGAGAACCTGCCCGGCGCGATGTCCTGTCCCCGGCCCGGGTCTTTCCCGGCTCCGGGAACCAGCAGCATTTTCCGGGTGCGTACCACGGTTTCGCAGTAACGCCCCATGTCTGGCGGCACTTCCCCGGCGGAGCGAGAGGTGTTGCCGGGGGTGCGGCTGCTGACAAGCACCTCGATCTCGCGCGCGTGTACCCGCATGATGAGCGCCGCCGGAACCTCGGCAAGCTCCGCCAGCAGATCCACCGTGAGCTGCCAGTTTGCCAGGACGTATTCCGGCACCGCGATTTCGTCGAGTATCGGGTATGTTGGAGATTCGGGTTCGGTTGGCATTATGCGCACCTCTCGTGGAATAGCGCGGGGTTCGGATCAGGTGGCTAATCAGGGCGAGTTCAATATACACCTGCTGCGCCGGGTGACTGAATTTTTTAGGGAAACTCAAATTTAATCCGTTCGTGGTGAGCCTGTCGAACCATGATCGGATTAGATCTATAATAACCAATAGGTACCGCCAACCCTTCGACAAGCTCTCAAGAAACAGCTTTTTTATACTCATAATATCAACGGGTTGCAATATGCCCGGCTACGATCAAAGAATCATCAAACA
>VIKH01000159.1 GCA_008080515.1 Gallionellaceae bacterium
CAGCCAGCAAATATCCATACTCGGCAATGTGTTGAAGCCGGGCCGTTATCCGCTCGAACAACGCATCAATCTGGTTGAGGCGCTTGCGCTTGCCGGAGGCATCAACCCGGCGGGAGCGGATACCGTTACGGTGCTTGCCAGGAAGGGCGGCAATCTGGCGCGCCATGAAATTGATGTGGATGCCCTGCTGCGCGGCGGTGATGCGTCATCCAGTCTGGAGCTTGCGGCTGGCGACGTGCTTTATGTGCCGCGCGCCCCGATGTTTTATGTTTATGGCGAAGTCCAGCGTCCCGGAGCATTCCGGCTGGAGCGCAACATGATGGTGGTGCAGGCTTTGGCCACGGGCGGCGGATTGACCATGCGCGGCACCGAACGCGGCCTGCGCATCAAACGGCGCAACGCGGACGGTATGCTGGAAATCATCGAGGCCGGAGCGAACGACCTGCTCCGCGCAGAGGATGTGCTGGTCGTGCGCGAAAGCCTGTTTTGAGGAATCAACATGAGTTTCCAGCAATTTCTTTCCATTTTGTGGGCGCGCAAAAAAATTGCCCTGGCCGTGCTGGGTTCGGTGGTGGCGATCACGCTGGTGGGCAGCCTGCTGATGCCGAAAATCTACAAGGCAACCACCAACCTGGTGCTGAATTACAAGGGTGCCGACCCGGTGACCGGCATGGCAATACCGGCGCAGTTGATGCCCGGCTATATGCCGACACAGGTGGAAATTATTTCCAGCCAGAGGGTGGCGCTGAAAGTGGTGGATACGCTGGGATTCGACCGCAGCCCCGTGGTGCAGCAGCAATTCCGGGAAGCCACCGATGGGGAGGGCGATATCCGCAACTGGCTGGCGGGTTCGTTGCTCAAGAGCCTGGACGTTCAGCCATCCCGGGAAAGCAGCATCATCACGATAGGCTATGAGGGAAACGACCCGAAGTTTGTGGCCATGCTTGCCAATGCGTTTGCCGAAGCCTATATCCAGACCACTCTCCAGTTGAAGGTCGAGCCGTCGAGGCAGGCGGCAGCATGGTTTGACGGCCAGGTAAAAGCGTTGCGCGAAGACTTGAACAAGGCGCAGGCCAGGCTTTCCGCGTACCAGCAGGAGACCGGCATCATCTCGGTTGACGAGCGCATGGATGTGGAAAGCGCCCGCCTGGCGGAGCTTTCTTCGCAGGTCATCGCCGCGCAGTACCAGACCTACGACATGGCATCGCGGCAGCAGCAGATTTCCAGCAGCAAGCGCCTGGACGAGAACCCGGACATCATGAACAACCCGCTGATCGTGAATATGAAAGCGGAGCTGTCGCGCGCCGAATCCAAATTTGCCGAGCTCGGTCAGCGCCTCGATAAGAATCACCCCCAGTACCTGGCAACAAAAGCCGAGCTGGAAAATTTGCGCCTCAAATTGCAGGCGGAGCTCCAGCTCGCCAGCAGCAGCATGGGCAGCGCCAAAAATATTTCACAGCAGCGCGAATCGGAATTGCGCGGCGCCTTGGCAAAGCAGAAGGCGCGCGTTTTACAGCTCAAGCAACAGCGCGATCAGATCGCCATTCTGCAGCGCGATGTGGAAAGCGCGCAACGCGCGCTGGATCTCGGTATGCAGCGCCTGAGCCAGACCAATATGGAAGGCCAGGCCAACCAGACCGACGTGGCCATCCTCAACCCGGCCATCGCCCCGCTGAAGCCCGGCAAACCGCGCGTCATGCTGAATGCGCTGGTGGCGGTGTTTGCGGGCACGATCCTCGCGGTCGCTTTGGCGCTGCTGGTGGAGATGCTGGACCGGCGGGTGCGCGCGCCGGAAGATCTGGCGTTCGGCCTGGAGTTGCCGGTGCTCGGGGTGCTCGGCAAACCGCAGCCCAAAAGTAAACCCTGGTCGTTGAGTTTGATATGGCGCAAACCGGCGTTAGCGTGAAATACGCGAAGCGTTCGTTCGCCTCCTCTCCCGCCTGCGGGAGAGGATTGAGGTGAGGGAAACGGGCATGGCAAGTTTCGTAATCAGGGGTGGCGTTTGCCATGCCCGGTAGCTTAAAAATGGATATGGCGATCAACACAGATTTGCTACAGCTTCCCGCAGCAAGCGAGCGCAGCATCGGCAGGCTGTTGCTGGAGGCCGGGAAAATTGGCGCTGCGGATGCCGACCGCATCCTGCACGCGCAAAAGGAATCCGGGCTGCGCTTCGGCGAGGCCGCGATCCAGCTTGGCCTGGTGACCGACCAGGATATCCATGACGTGCTTTCCCGGCAGTTCGATTACCCGTGCCTGCCCCCCAACAGCGAAGCGCTCGATCCGGAGCTGATTGCGGCCTTCCATCCGCGCGATCCAAAAGTGGAAGCGCTGCGCGTGCTGCGCAGCCAGCTCGCTTTGCGCTGGTATGCCGAGCACAAGGCCATGATTGTGACTGCCGCCCGAGGCGGGCAGGGAGCGAGCCACGTGGCGGCCAACCTGGCGGTGGTTTTTTCCCAGTTGGGCGAGCGCACCCTGCTGGTTGATGCCGACCTCCGCAATCCGCGCCAGCACCATCTGTTCCGGCAGCAGAACAGCCCGGGCTTGTCCGATATTCTTGCCGGGCGCGCTGGCGTGGACAGGATTCGGCGTGTGGCGGGAATGGAAAACCTCGCGCTGTTGACTGCCGGCACCGTCCCGCCAAACCCGCAGGAATTGCTGGGGCGCCCCGCCTTCGCCGATCTGCTTAACACGGTAGACGCACAGTACGATGTCATCCTGGTTGATACGCCGCCGGCGCTCGATTGTTCTGACGCGCAAAC
>VIKH01000023.1 GCA_008080515.1 Gallionellaceae bacterium
CGGTCTGGTTGAAGACCCCGGTGCCGTCCATGCCGACCGTGATGTTGGCGGCATTGAGCTGTGCCCCGCCGTTGAGGTTATAGGTGCCAACCGACCCTGCGCCCGCGCCGATGACGATGGAGGTGCCGACGTTGACGGTGCCATAGTTCTGCGTGAACGTGGCCACGCCCCGGTTGCCGACCGTGACAGTCCCGGCGTCGAGGTTCTGCCAGCCATCGAGCGTATAGGTGCCAAAACTCGCGGCCCCATAGCCGATGATCAGGTTGCCTGTCGTGTTCGACCCGCCCGTCTGGGTGAACCAGCCGGTTCCTTCGTTGCCGACAACGATGGAAGCGGCGGCAAGCGAGCCGCCGTACAGGTTGTAGACGCCTCTCCCGGTGCTCAAACTGCCGACATAGAGGCCGTCCCCGACGGTATGGCTGCCCGTATGCTGGGTAAATGCGCCATCGCCATAGACGCCGACAACGGTGAAACCGGTGTTGAGCGCGCCGTCGCCGTCGAGCAGGTAAGAGCCGGAAGAGCCGCCATTGAAGCCAAGCTTCAACCCGGTTGCCACCGTATGGATCCCGCCGTATTGCTCGAAAGAACCCGTGCCATACCAACCAACAATCACATCTCTCGCCCGCAACTCTGGGTTGCCGCCGAACATGCCCTGCATAGAGTAGGTGCCGGCACCACGATGGAATTGGCCCACCACAAGGTAGCCCGTCACATCGTTGAGGCCGCCCCAGTGGGTGAAAGTGCCGCTTCCGTAATCGCCAATCGTTTCACGGTCAGCGAACAGCCAGCCGCCCTGCATGGTGTAGGTGCCAACGCTTCCAGAACTCTTACCGACCGTCAGAGAGCCGGTGGTGTTGTAGGAATTGAGCGGGGCGGATTGGACAAACTCTCCGGTACCTTGATGGCCGACGACCAGTTCGCTTGAGGTAAGTTGTCCGGCGCCGAGGTTATATGTGCCGTACGAGCCTCCCAGGCGCCCGAGAGTAAGCGCACCGGTTTGATGGGTCACACTTGACCCCAGGGTGCCGTTGTGGGTGAAGGTGCCGGAGCCGGTACTACCTATCATCGTGTTGCTTGTAGCCAGGGTTCCACCCGAGAGGAGATACGAGCCGGTTGTGCCTGTGGCCGAGCCGAGCCATAAACCTGTTTCTCCAGTTGTGCCGGGAGAAAGGCCCGCGCCCACCCCACCAGTTTCCTGGATCATGTTGGCCTGGCCAACGCCGAATGCTCCTGCGCTTACATTAATAAAATTGGCTCCCAAAGAAGCCCCTGGGTCTGATATCTTGAGCGTCACATACCCAGGTTGGACATTGCCCACAAAAAGCTCACCGAGGCTGGTCTGCACGCTGCGGTCATAATTGACGGTATAGCCTCCGGATGTCGCCTCAAGGTCAGCGTTACCACCATCATATGGCGGGTGATAGAAAGACCAGCAGGTACCTTCAAACCATGAGCCAGAGCCAACGGCACACCAGCCAGGGCTATAAATCTCCGAGCGTGCCTCACCCGGAACAACCGCGACCGACAGAATGAGCACGGGCAGTACCGCGAGCGCCTTTCTTTTGAACGGGTTCGCCATCCGGCCCAGAAGGGAAGGGGCGGCGCGCGATACGCCGGGGGATTGCCTGCCCGTTAGGGTCTTACAAGCCAGGCTTGCTGCTCGAACCATGATCGTCTCCGGATTTTTGTTGGTTAGGTGAACGCGAGGGGAGAGTAGCACGGTCGGAAAAGGGCGCCTATTGTACTTGGGTACAGGTATACCTTTTTCGCTGTCGAGAAGCCGGAGCCACGCCCGCATCCTGTTCGCACGCACCCTGTTTTGTGGGAATCGCGGCGGGCTTGTACAATGCCCGGCGAAATACGGAAAGGGTAATAAATGCTGGAAATGATGAGCGCCAGCCAGTTCTGGGTGGACGTGTTCAAGATTATCGTCATTGACGTGTTGCTCAGCGGCGATAACGCGGTGGTTATCGCGCTGGCCTGCCGCAACCTGCCTCCGGAGCAACGCAGGAAAGGGGTGATGTTCGGGGTGGCGGGCGCCATCGGCCTGCGCGTCGTGCTGACTTTTTTCGCCGTCGGCCTGTTGAGCCTGCCGTATCTCAAGGTGATCGGCGCGCTGATGCTGTTGTGGATCGGCGTCAAGCTGCTCCTGCCGGAAGAAGAGCACGGTGCGTCCAACATAAAGGCAAACACCCATTTGCTGGGGGCGATACGCACTATCATCATCGCCGATTTTGTCATGAGCCTGGATAACGTGCTCGCCGTTGCGGCGGCGGCGCACGGCAGCGTGTGGCTGCTGGTGTTCGGCCTGGTGGTGAGCATCCCGCTGATCGCCTGGAGCAGCCAGTTGATGCTGAAGCTGATAGATCGTTTCCCGGCCATCATTATTGCCGGGGGGGGCTTGCTCGGCTATGTGGCCGGCGAAATGCTGGTGGGCGACAAGCTGGTGGCCGGCTGGCTGGAACAGGCACCGCAAATTCCGCATCTGCTGTTGCCGGCAATGTGTGCCGCGCTGGTGGTGGTGATGGGTAAATGGCTGGCCGCGCGCAAGGCGGCGGCGTTGCCGGTGGTGAATTTGCTGGATGAACGGGTGGCCGCGCAGGCGGGCGACAAGCAGGCAAAGGAAAACAAATGAAAATACTGGTTCCCGTGGATGGCTCGCCCGGCGCGGAACGGGCGGTGGATTATGTTATCGCTACGGCCTCGCTGCTGAAGGAAACACCGCAGATTTTTTTGCTGAACGTGCAGTGGAGTGTCGCTTCCGGTAACGTGAAGCTGTTCATCAACCCGGAAACCATCAACGGCTATTACCGCGAGCAGGGTGTGGCGGCGCTGGCGGGGGCGCGCCAGAAACTGGACGCCGCCGGGCTGGCCTACACCTACCATGTCAGCGTGGGCACGCCGGCTGAAGCCATCGTGCAGTATGCGAAGGAGCAGCTGGTTGACCAGGTCACCATGGGAGCGCAAGGGCAGGGCACGCTGACTTCGCTGTTGCTGGGCTCGGTGGTAAACAAGGTGATTCATTTGGCTGCCGTGCCGGTGCTGGTGGTCAAATAGCGCACTTTGCCGCTGGCGCGAAAACACCCGGATATTCCGCAATAAATCAAGAGGGTTATGGTTTGATTGTGTAAATTGCTTTAATATTCGCGTGGCGGGATGCGACAACCCCAATTCAGGCCATAAGATAATGACGAAAAATACGTTCTGGAAAGCGGATTGGTTTGTCGGGTTGTTGGTGGCGTTGCTGTTTCTGTTCAGCGCCGGCAGCGATCTGATGCAGAGCTTGGAGCGCAAGGCTTACGACCTCGGTGTGCGCGCTTCTTCGCGTGCTCCCAGCGACAAGGTTGCGGTGATTGCGATAGACGAGCAGAGCATCGCCAACCTGGGACGCTGGCCGTGGCCGCGCGAGACTCAGGCGAGGATGCTGGATTTGCTGGCTGCCGGGCACGCCAAGGTGGTGGGCAACACGGCGTTCTTTTTCGAGCCGCAGGTGGATGCCGGGCTGGCATACATCAACAAGATCGGCGCGCTGCTCGAAGCTTCCACCCTCAAAAATATTGCCGACCCCGCGCACCAAACCGACCTCGCGCAACTGAACGCGCTGTTGCTGGAGGCGTCGCAAAATCTCGACAATGACCGGAAGTTTGGCGACAGCATGGCGAAAGCCAACGATGCGCTGCTTGCCATGTTTTTCGAGCTGGGCGAGCCGCAAGGTAAGCCGGACAAGCCGCTGCCGGATTATGTGGTGAAGAATGCTCTGGTTAACGTCAAGGGGGATGCGGGCGGCGATTTGCCCATGCTTTCCGCGGGCGTGCATATACCGATCGAAGTGCTGGGTTCGCATGCGCTGGCCATCGGGCACCTGAATGCCGCGCCCGATGTGGATGGCGGAATACGCACCGAGCCGCTGGTGGTCGGCTATTTTGACCAATATTACCCTTCGCTGTCGCTGATGCTGGCGGCAAAAAGCCTGAACCTCGAACCCAAAGACATCCAGGTGAACCTGGGCGAGGGGGTGAGAGTCGGCAATCTTTCCATCGCCACCGATCCGGCGCTGCGCATGCATACTTATTTCTACGCCGACCGCGAGGGCAAGCCCGCGTTCCAGGCGGATTCGTTTTACGACGTGCTGAGCGGCAAAATCCCGGCAGATAAATACCGCGACAAGATCGTCCTGATCGGCGCCACTGCGGCTGGAGTGGGCGCGGCGCAGGTGACGCCGATTTCCGCCGGTATGGCTCCGGTATTGACCTTGGCGCATTCCGTTTCCAGCATCCTCAAACAGGATTTCTTCGTGGTTCCCGGTTGGGGAATGTGGGTGGAAAGCGGAGTTTTCCTGCTGGTCGCGCTGTATCTCGTGGTGCTGTTGCCGCGCCTGAAGGCGGGCCTCGGGGCGATGGTGACCGCCGCGCTGTTTGTGGCTTTGCTGGCGGCACATTATCTGCTGATGGTGACTCAAGCGATGTGGCTGCAACTGATGTTGCCAGCGGCTTTGTTGCTGGTCGGCCACTTGTTGCTGACCACCAAGCGCTTTCTGGTCACGGAAAAAGGCAAGCTCAAATCCGACGCGGATTCGGCGGAAAGCAACCGTATGCTGGGGCTGGCGTTCCAGGGGCAGGGGCAACTGGATATGGCTTTCGATAAATTCCGCAAGGTGGCGGTTGATGACAGTCTGATGGAGGTGCTATACAACCTCGGGCTGGATTTCGAGCGCAAGCGCCAGTTCAACAAGGCGGAATCGGTATTCAAATACATGGCGGAATACAACCCGAAATTCCGCGATCTGGATGCGCGCCTCGCCCAGTCCAAGGCCATGTCGGAAACGCTGATACTCGGCGGCGCTGCCGCCAAAAGCAACGCCAGCACCATGGTGTTGGGCCAGACCGGCGTATCCAAGCCGATGCTGGGGCGCTACGAGGTCGAGAAGGAACTGGGCAAAGGCGCGATGGGGGTGGTGTATCTCGGCAAAGACCCCAAGATCGGCCGGGTCGTGGCGATCAAGACCATGGCCTTGTCGCAGGAGTTTGACGAGGACGAACTGGCGGATGTCAAGGCGCGCTTTTTCCGCGAGGCCGAGTCCGCCGGGCGGCTGAATCACCCGAATATCGTGGCCATCTACGATGCGGGCGAAGAGCACGATCTGGCCTTCATCGCGATGGAGTTCCTCAAGGGCAAGGATCTGGTGGCGTACACCAAGCCGGGGAGCTTGCTGCCGCTGGACAAGGTGTTGGGCATCGTGGCGCGGGTGGCGGATGCGCTGGGCTACGCGCACACCCTGCACGTGGTACACCGCGACATCAAGCCTGCCAACATCATGTACGACCCGGAGAGCGACGCGGTGAAAGTGACCGACTTCGGCATCGCGCGCATCACCGATTCTTCCAAAACCAAAACTGGCATGGTGCTGGGCACGCCATCCTATATGTCTCCGGAGCAGCTTGCCGGAACCAAAATAGAAGGGATGTCCGACTTGTTTTCGCTGGGGGCGAGCCTGTACCAGATGGTGTGTGGTAAGCTACCGTTTGAAGGTGATTCGATGGCGCAGCTCATGTTCCGCATCGCCAACGAGCCGCATACCGATATAACGAGCATCAGGCCGGATGTGCCGCCGTGCGTGGTGGAAATTATCAATAAGTCGCTGGCGAAAAACGTGGCAGAACGCTACCAGAATGGCCAGGAAATGGCCGTCGCAATCCGCCAGTGTGCGGCCAGCTTACGGCCGCAGGGGGCAGAGTGAGGATGAACGTTCAAGGTGCGATCGAAATAGTCAGCCAGACCAGTTCCGGCATGGTGCGGTCACACAACGAGGACAGCGTGATTTACGATGCTTCCTGCGGCCTGGTGGTGCTGGCTGACGGCATGGGTGGATACAATGCCGGCGAGGTGGCAAGCGGGATTGCGGTTTCAGTGATGTCCACCGAAATCAAGCACCGGCTGGCGAGTGTGAGCCCGGAAAGCAAGGGGCCGAACGGCGAAGAGATCGGTGTGGCGCTGTTGCGCGAGAACGTGCAGAAGGCCAACGCCTCGATCTACAGCGCGGCGATCAGCCAGCCGCAATATTCCGGTATGGGTACCACCATCGTGGCCGGGCTGTTCTACGACAACCGCCTGGCGGTGGCGCACGTGGGCGATTCGCGCATGTACCGCTTGCGCGGCGAAACTTTAGAGGCGATCACGCGCGATCACTCGCTGCTGCAGGAGCAAATTGACGGCGGCATGATCACCAAGGAGGATGCCCGCCTGTCCAAAAACAAAAACCTGGTCACTCGTGCAGTCGGCATTGATGCCGAGGTGGAAGCGGAGCTTCATGTCCACGACGTACAGATCGGAGACATCTACCTGCTGTGCTCGGACGGGCTGAACGACATGGTGGAGGATGAAGATATTTGCGCCACGTTGCAAACGTTGCGGGCCAACTTGCCGCTGGCGGCGACCCAGCTTATCGAGATAGCCAACGACAACGGTGGGCGCGACAACGTATCCGTGATATTGGCCAAGGTGAACGGCGATTTTGCCGCGCCACGCAGTTGGCTGGCAAAACTGGCGTCTTGGTTTAAGTGAGGGGACTGACGATATGGCATCGAAACTGATACTTAGCATGGATGGCGCGGTGCTGAAGGAATATATCCTGGGCAAGGAGCGCATGACCATCGGGCGCAAGCCGCACAACGATATCGTGATAGACAACCTTGCCGTCAGCGGCGAACACGCTGCAATCCTGACCATACTCAACGATTCGTTCCTCGAAGATCTGGACAGCACCAACGGCGTGATGGTGAACGGCGCACAGATCAAAAAACATTTTTTGCAGAACAACGATGTGGTCGAAATCGGCAAATACAAGCTGAAATACATGAGTGACCAGCAGCAGGGGCAGGTTGCCGCCGCCGATGATTTCGAGAAAACCATGGTGCTGCGCGCTCCGATCAAAACGCAGCAGCCCGGCGCATCCCAGGTTGCCGCGCCCCAAGTTGCCGCATCCCAAGTTGTCGCACCCCAGGCCGCCGCGCCCCAGGCCGCCGCGCCCCAGAGCAAGGCTCCCGGGTTGGATGCGGCTATGAAAACCCAGTCCAACCTTGCGCCTTCCTTGCAGGCATACGAAAAAACCGGAAGGTTCGAGGCTTCAAAGCCGCAGGCGGCGGTGTCGCAGCCTGCTCCGGCAGGGCAGGTCGGCGTAGCGGCAAGCCCTGCTCCTGCCGCTCCCGCTGCTACAGTTGCCCCCGTCCCCCCCGCGCAGCCGACGCTGGCTACCGTGCAGATACTCAGCGGGCCGAATATCGGCAAGGAGCTTGATCTGGTGAAGAACCTGACCACTTTGGGCAAGCCGGGCGTGCAGGTGGCGGTATTGACGCGCCGCCCTCACGGCTATTTCATCACGCACGTGGAAGGTGCGACCTACCCCGCACTCAACGGCAAGACTCTGGACGAGCATCCCCACCAATTGAACGACCACGACATCATCGAGCTGGCCGGGATCAAGATGGAGTTTTACTTCAAATAATAGTAAGCGATGGAACCGCCCGCACATTGTCGGGGTACACAGCCCGATAACGCGCCGGTTGCAAGGCTGGGGGAAATCGGGTGAAACGTCACGCGCTGCTCATCGGGCTTGGCTTGGTTCTGGTATTGGTGTTTCTCGGCAACGCCGCAAACTTTTACCACATCGGGCTGGTCAATAAACTGGATGACATTCTTTACGATTACCGCCTGCGGCTGACCATGCCGGGTGGGACGGACAGCCGCATCGTCATCCTCGACATCGATGAGAAAAGTCTGAAGGAAGAGGGACGCTGGCCGTGGAGCCGGGATCGCCTCGCCTTGCTGATGGACAAGCTGTTCGATGGTTACGGCGTGGCGGTGGTCGGCTTCGACGTGGTGTTCGCGGAAAAGGATGAAAGCTCCGGGTTCAAGGTGTTGCAGGAACTGGGGCGCAACCAGCTCAAGGATGTGCCGCAATTCCACTCCGCGCTGGCTCAAATCAAGCCGCAACTCGATTACGACAACCTGTTCGCCGACAAGATCAAGAATCGCAGGGTGGTGCTGCGATACTATTTCACCAGCAGCGCAAAGGGCACCGAAAAAAGTATTTCCGGAGCATTGCCGGGCGCAGTGTTTCAGCCCGGCACCTTCAAGGGGCGGCAGGTCGGGTTTCTGCTGTTTGACGGGTATGGCGGAAACCTGCCGGAGCTCCAGCAACACGCGGTCGGAGCGGGGCATTTCACCCAGGCTCCGGATTCGGATGGAGTCGTGCGGCGGATACCGATGATCGCGGAATATGGCGGCGCTTACTACGAATCCCTGTCTCTTGCCGTGGTGCGCACTCTTCTGGGCGACGCGAAGCTCGCCCCCGGTTTTGCGACCAGCAAGAGTTCCGGTTACGCCGGTCTGGAATGGCTCGAAGTGACGACGGCGCAGGGCTCGCTCAAAATCCCGGTGGACCGGAACGTGAGCACGCTGGTGCCTTACCGCGGCGGGCGCGGCAGCTTCCGTTACCTTTCCCTCACCGACGTGCTGCGCGACCGCATCCCGCAGGCCGAGCTGAAAAACAAGATCGTTCTGGTCGGCACTTCTGCACCGGGCTTGATGGATATGCGCTCCACACCGGTCGCAACGGTCTATCCGGGGGTGGAAGTTCACGCCAACATGATAAGCGGCATCCTCGAGCAGAATCTCAAGCAGAAGCCGCCTTATGTGTTGGGCGCAGAAGTCGTGCTGCTGCTGGTTACCGGCGTGGCGCTCAGCCTGATCCTGCCGCTGCTGTCGCCGGTGCAGGCGACGCTGCTCGCCTTTGCCGCACTGCTGGCCGCGCTGGCTGGCAACCTGGCAATCTGGCAGTTTGCCGGGCTGGCTATGCCGTTGGCCGGTGGCCTGCTGATGATCCTGTGCCTGTTCGCGCTGGCCATGTCTTTCGGCTACTTCGTCGAATCGCGCACCAAGCGCCAGATTACCGGTTTGTTCGGCCAGTATGTGCCCGCCGAGCTGGTTGACGAGATGAGCAAAAACCCCGAGCAGGTTTCGATGGAAGGCGACAGCCGGGAAATGACCATCCTGTTTTCTGACGTGCGCGGCTTCACCTCCATTTCCGAGAAGCTGGATGCCAAGGAACTTACCCTGCTGATGAACGAGTTCCTTACCCCCTTGTCGCGCGTGATCTACAAGCACCGCGGCACCATAGACAAATATATGGGCGACTGCATCATGGCGTTCTGGGGCGCCCCGTTGTCCGACCCGGAGCACGCGAAGCACGCGATCCTGGCGGGCATCGAGATGCAGCGGACGCTGAAAGAGCTGCAGCCGCGTTTCAAGGAGCGCGGCTGGCCGGAAATCCACATCGGTGTCGGTATCAACACCGGTCGCGTGAGCGTAGGCAACATGGGGTCGGAAGTGCGCGTGGCCTATACGGTTATGGGCGATGCCGTCAACCTTGCCTCGCGCCTGGAAGGTATCACCAAACAATACGGTGCAGGCGTTATCGTGGGCGAAAACACCCGGAACACGGTAGCGGATTTTGTCTACCGCGAGCTGGACCTGGTGCGGGTGAAAGGCAAAGACAAGCCGGTCGCAATATACGAGCCGCTCGGTTTGGCAGGAGAGGTGGACAAGGCAGCGTTGGACGAGCTCAAGCTGTTCCACCAGATGCTGAAGCTGTACCGCAAGCAGGATTGGGATCAGGTGGAATTGCAGTTGTATAATTTGCAGCGCATGGTGCCGGAAAGCCTGTTGTATAAAGTCTATGCCGAGCGGGCCGCCTATTTCCGCGGCAGCCCGCCCGGGGCGGACTGGGACGGCGTGTTTGTTTTTCAGACAAAATAGCGGCAGGCCACAACAATCAGTTTGGATAGCTGGCGATGAAATTAAAAATACTTGGCTGTAGCGGGGGCATCGGAGGAAGCGCGCGCACCACTTCCATGCTGCTCGGCACCAATGTGCTGATTGATGCCGGTACCGGGGTGGGCGAACTCAGTTTGACCGAATTGAGCATGGTGGATCACGTTTTTGTCACCCATGCGCACCTCGACCATATCGCCTGCATTCCGCTGCTGGTGGACAGCGCGGGCTATATGCGCAACAAGCCGCTGACCGTTCACGCCACCGATGAGACGTTGGATCTTCTCAAGCAGCATATTTTCAACTGGAAAATCTGGCCCGATTTCACCGGGATTCCGGATGCGCAACACCCGTTCATGCGTTACAGCGCAATACGGGTGGGGCAGACCGTGGAGCTGGAAAAGCGGGGCGCGAGCATTACCGTGTTGCCGGCCAATCACGTGGTGCCCGCAGTGGGGTTTCATGTGGACAGCGGGGAGGCAAGCCTGGTGTTCAGCGGCGATACGACGACCAACGATGCGCTATGGGAGGCGGTCAACCGCATCGCCAACCTGCGCTACCTCATCATCGAGACCGCCTTTTCCAACGCGGAAAAAGAAGTAGCGGTACGCTCCAAACATTTCTGTCCAGGCACTTTGGCTGAAGAGTTGCTGAAGCTCAAGCTCAACCCGGAGATTTATATTACCCACCTCAAACCCGGAGAGGTTGAGCTGATCATGCAGGAAATCGGTGAGTGCGTGCGTGGGTTTGCGCCCAGGATGCTGCAAAACGGCCAGGTGTTCGAATTTTAACGCGATGCCTCGCCAACAGCCCGATATGAGACAGCGTTTTTTTCCGCCATGCCGCGTTGCGCCACCTTGCCGTTTGCCCTGCACGGTTGTCGGCCTTTGCCCCGTCTGGCGGGGCAACCCGTCGGCCTCGTTGCGTCAAGCGGTTTGCGCGGTGCTGCGCTAGCGCGCCCGGAGATGCCACGGTGAGCGGCACACTGGACATCAAGATGCTTGCGGCGCTGAAGCCGATTTCTGCATTCGGCCCGGCGCGCCTGCGCGAGCTTCTCGAATACAGCCACCTGGAGACGGTCGCGAAGGGGAATGATCCGTTCGCGCAGCGCGGGCTGCACGGGCAGTCGGTGTATCTGCTGCAGGGTGAACTGGAACTGGAGTATCAGGACGGCAACCGGGTGCTGGTGCGTGCCAATTCCGAGTGGGCCAAGCATCCGTTAGGCAAGCGCCAACCCGATATTGTCGGCGCTACCGCGTTGAGCGATGCCCAGCTGTTGCGCATAGACGATGATGTGCTCGACATGATCGCGACGTGGGATCAGTTCTCGCCGCGAGACGGGGCGAGACCGGCAGTTGAAAGCGGCGCTGTGCCGGATTCTCCCGGCAGCGGTGCCCGGCGCTGGTTGAGTTCTGGCATGTTCAGCCCGGAATATCTCAAGAGCGGCCCGCTGGCCCATCTGCCGCCAGCCAACATCGGGCTGTTGCTGGAGCGCATCGAAGCGGTTGCGGTGTGGGCCAACGACATCGTTATCCGCGAAGGCGACGAAGGCGATTACTATTACATGATAGAAAGCGGCAGCGCCCAAGTCACCCGCCAGGTCGGTGGAGTCAGCATGTTGCTGGCGGATCTCAAGGCGGGCGACGTGTTCGGCGAAGAGGCGCTGGTTTCCGGCAGCAAGCGCAATGCCACGGTGACCATGAAGTCCGGTGGCGTGTTGTTGCGCTTGAAGCGGCAGGACTTTTTCGAGCTGATGCAGGAGCCGTTGCTGCATAGCCTGAATTACGATAGCGCCAGGCAGAAAGTGGCACAAGGCGCGATATGGGTGGATGCGCGCCACCCGTCGGAATACCGCTACGATAAAATACCGGGTTCGATCAACATACCGCTGAACGATGTCCGCGACGCGATCGGGGCGCTGGATAAGAACAACACCTACATCGTCTATTGCCAGAGCGGGCGGCGCAGTTCGGCAGCCGCGTTCATTCTGGCGCAGGCGGGATATGATGTTTACGTGCTGGAAGGCGGGTTGTGGAAGGCGCCCAGATCGCAGCAGGAGCAGTATGCCGGGCCAGGCAACCGGTAAGCCGGTTTTTCCGGGCATTTCAAGGAGCAGGGATGGATAACGCTACAGCAGGCCGCACGGAGCACAAGGCAAGCGCCGGCGAAATGGAAATTCGGCTCGAATTTACCAAGAACCTCAACCATGTCATCAACAAGATCCATGCCACCAGCAATATTGACGAGATCATGCTGGATGTCAGCAAGGATATCTGCAACCTGTTCAACGCTGACCGGCTCACCGTTTACGTGGTGGGAGAGGACAAGATTTCGCTGGTTTCCAAGGTCAAAACCGGCCTGAACTCGTTCAAGGATCTCAAACTGCCCATCGCCGAGCAGAGTATTGCAGGCTATGCCGCGCTGAACAAAAAAGTGCTCAACCTGAAAGACGTATACGACGAGAAGGAGTTGTTTACATACGGCGCGCAACTGCGTTTCCTGCAGGATGTGGACAGGCGCACCGGGTACCGCACCAAGCAGATGCTGGTAGCGCCCATCGTCGAGGCCGGCAACAACGACCTGCTCGGCGTAATCCAGGTCATCAACAACAAGGCCGACCAGCCTTTTCCGCAGATTGTGGAAGAGGGCGTGCAGGAGCTGGCGCAGACGTTGGCGGTGGCGTTCCGCCAGCGGCAGCAACCTTCCGTCGTCAAAACGAAATACGATAATCTGGTGGCGGATGCGGTTATTTCCGCAGCCGAATTCGAGCTGGCTACGCGCACCGCGCGGCGCAAGGGCGCGGATATAGAAGACGTGCTGATAGACGAGTTTCAGGTCGCGCTGCCCGCCCTGGGCAAAGCGCTTTCCACATTTTTCGGTGTGCCTTACGAGCCGCACAAATCCGACCGCATCAAGCCCGCCGATTTGCTCCGGAACCTGAAGCGCGAATATGTCGAAAGCAGCCACTGGGTGCCGATAGAAGAGACCCAGGAAGGGCTGGTGATCCTTACCACCGACCCGGAGCGGATCATGACATCGCGCGTGGTCAACAACATTTTTCCCAAGAACCGCCTGGTTTACAAGGTTTGCCCGCAACGCGAATTCAAGTCCACGCTCGACCTGTTTTATAGCGGTGGCGGAGCGGGCGACCTCACTGGCGGTTTCGAGGTGGATACCGGCTCCATGGACGATCTGCTCACCTCGCTTGGCGGGGAGGACGAAGAATCGGCCTCCGTCAGCCAGGAGGATGTCAGCGCCGCTGCGGACAACGAACTGGTCAAGCTGGTCAACAAAATAATTGTTGACGCCTACAAGATGGGTGCGTCAGACATCCACATCGAGCCTTTACCCGGAAAGGGTAAGACCGGGATACGCCTGCGCAAGGACGGCTCGCTGCTGAATTACATCGAAGTGCCCGCCACCTACCGCAACGCTCTGGTGACGCGCCTCAAGATCATGTGCGATCTGGATATTTCCGAGAAGCGCAAACCGCAGGATGGCAAGATCAAGTTCAAGAAATATGGCCCGCTGGACATCGAGCTGCGCGTCGCCACCATCCCTTCGCAGGGCGGAGTGGAAGATGTGGTGATGCGCATTCTGGCTTCCGGCGATCCTATCCCGCTCGACAAGATGGGTTTTTCCGAGCGCAACCTGGAACTGGTCAAAAAAACGGTGAGCAAGCCTTACGGGCTGTTCTTCGTGTGCGGGCCTACCGGCTCCGGCAAAACCACTACGCTGCATTCGATCCTGAAGCACA